>NZ_JBIMPP010000097.1:0-23753 GCF_043906805.1 Actinomadura sp. SCN-SB
CTGGTTCCGGCTGGACCGGCTCCTGCCGGATCTGGTTCCGGCTGGGCCGGTCCCGGTCGGGCCTGGTCCCGACTGGCCGGTCTCGGTTCGATCTGGTCCTGGTTGGGCCGGTCCCGGTCGGATCTGTTGTCGACTGGCCCGGTGCCTCTCGGATCTTGTCCCGGCTGGCGCGGTCCCTGTCGGCCTGTTCCGGGACGGCCGGTCCCGGTGGATCCGGCCGACCGGCCAGTCCCGGTTGGGCCTGTTCCCGGCCCAATCCGTTCGGCCTGTTTCCGGTTGGGCCGGTCCCGGTCGCCCGGTGCCTCTCGGATCTGGTCCGGGCTGGCCGGTCCCGGTTGGGCCGGTCCCTGTCGGGCCTGGTCCCGGCTGGCCGATCCCGGTTGGATCTGATCCGGTTGGGCCGGTCCCGGTCGGGCCTGGTCCCGGTTGGCTAGGCAGTTTGGACTCGGTCCTGGTTGGGCTGGTCCTGGTCGGATCTGTTTCCGGCTGGGCCGGTTCCTGTTGGCCTGGTCTCGGTCGGACCCGGTCGGTCGGGTGCGGGGCCCTCCAACGCCGGGGCGAGCCAGGCGGATACCGGACATCACGGCTGGGGACTGTGGCGCGTCACCGGCCTGTCCGGCGCCCGCGGCAACGGCCGCTGCCCGTGCTCGCAGGCCGGGTACAGCTTGGTCGAATAGCCGGCTGTGGGAGCGGTCCAGTGCGTGTTCGGCGGGCTCGTGGACCGTGCCGCCGAGGCGCCCGAGGCGCGGGCTGGTTGGGGTGGTGGGGGTGTTTGGTTGTGGGGGTGTTGGGATGTGTTGGTGGCGGGGTGTGTGGTGGGGTGCGGTGCGAGAATGCGCGGCATGGGTGATTGCGTGTTCTGCGAGATCATTAAAGGGGAGCGGCCTGCGCACATGGTGTTGGAGTGTGCCGATGCCGTGGCGTTCCTGGACTCTCGTCCGCTCTTCAAGGGACATGTGCTGCTGGTCCCGCGCGAGCACGTGGAGACGTTGACGGACCTGCCGGGGGAGATGCTCGGGCCGTTCTTCGGGTATGCGCAGCGGCTGGCGGGCGCGATGGAATCAGCGCTCGGTGCGGCGGGGTCGTTCGTGGCGATGAACAACCGGATCAGTCAGAGCGTGCCGCACCTTCATGTGCACGTGGTGCCGCGCAACCGCAAGGACGGCCTGCGCGGGTTCTTCTGGCCGAGGCATAAGTACGCCTCCGATGAGGAGGCGGCGGAGTACGCGGAACGGCTGCGTTCGGCCGTCTCAGCCTAGGGCCGTCACCGCGGCCACGAAGGGTTCGATGAGGGGCGGGCCCTTGGCGGGGCGCTCCTTGGGTGAGTCGGTTTCCCCCGTGAGCCTTCCGCGTGTCTCCCGGCGGAGCGTGGCGTGCTCGTACAGGTCGCGTTCGGCTCTGTCCAGCGCGGCGGACAGCACGTACTGCTCGACCGTCCACCCGACGAGTTCGGCCGCCTTGCGGATCGCGAGGCCCTGGTTCCCCGACACCGGGACCTCGATGCGATCGTTGGGGGCGGCGATGGGAAGGTCCTGCTGAACCGACTCAGACATGGCCGGTCTCCTTCCTGGGAGCACTCAAAAGTACGCCGGAGGAGACCCCGTCGGCATCATCATTGAGAATGATCCTGCGGACGGCGCGCGTCAGCGGGTGCCCCAGGAGTAGGTCTGCTTGCGCAGCTTCAGGTAGACGAAGCTCTCGGTGGACACCACGCCGGGGACGGCGCGGATGCGGCCGAGGAGCTCCAGCAGCTGACCGTCGTTCTCGCAGACCAGTTCCAGCAGGATGTCGAACGAGCCGGCGGTGATGACGACGTAGTCGATCTCGTCGATGGCGGCCAGCTCGTCGGCGGCGCGCTCCAGGTCGCCCTCGCACTTGACGCCGATCATCAGCTGCCGGGAGAAGCCCAGCATCAGCGGGTCGGTGACGCCCACGATCTGCATCACGCCCGCGTCCAGGAGCTTCTGCACGCGCTGCCGGACGGCGGCCTCCGACAGCCCGACGGCCTTGCCGATGGCGGCGTAGGAGCGGCGGCCGTCCTGCTGGAGCTGCTCGATGATGCGCTTGGCGGTCTCGTCGAGCTGGACGCTCGCGCGGCGGTCCATCGTCCTCATTCCTCGCTGCGGCATCGTGGCTGTTGTCCGTGTGCGTCAAGTGATTTAGTCGTGAAATTGGATCGTAACAACGGAATCACTTGTCATGGCCGGATGGCTCTGTCAAGGTCGGGCCAATGGGACGCATCGGATGCGCGGCCATCAGGGAGGGTCGGCGATGACCGGACAGACCACCGGCAATGGCAAGCTGCGCAACTTTATCGGCGGAGAGTACGCCGACGCCAAGGACGGGCGTGTCCAGGAGGTGATCGACCCGAGCACCGGCGAGGCGTACGCGGAGGCCCCGGTGTCCGGTCCCGAGGACGTGGACGCCGCGTTCCGCGCCGCCGAGGAGGCGTTCCCCGCGTGGCGTGACGCGACCCCGGGGGAGCGCGGCCTCGCGCTGCTGCGGATCGCGGACGCGGTCGAGGCCAGGGCGCGGGAACTGGTGGACGTGGAGGTGCGCGACACCGGCAAGCCGGTCCAGCTGACCCTGGACGAGGAGATCCCGCCCATGGTGGACAACCTCAGGTTCTTCGCGGGGGCGGCCAGGGTCCTCGAAGGCCGCGCGTCGGGCGAGTACATGGCCGACCACACGTCCTCGGTCAGGCGCGAGCCGATCGGCGTGTGCGCCCAGGTGACGCCGTGGAACTACCCGATGATGATGGCGGTCTGGAAGTTCGGCCCGGCGCTGGCCGCGGGCAACACGGTGGTGCTGAAGCCGTCGGAGACGACGCCCGCCAGCACCCTGCTGCTCGCCGAGATCGCGGCCGAGTTCCTGCCGCCCGGCGTGCTCAACGTGGTGTGCGGCGACCGCGACACCGGGCGGGCGATGGTGGACCATCCCGTCCCGCGGATGGTGTCGATCACCGGGAGCGTCCGGGCGGGGATGGAGGTGGCCGCGGCGGCGGCCAAGGATCTCAAGCGCGTCCACCTCGAACTGGGTGGCAAGGCGCCGGTCGTGGTGTTCGAGGACGCGGACGTGGAGAGCGCCGCCGCCGGGATCGCCGAGGCCGGGTACTTCAACGCGGGCCAGGACTGCACCGCCGCGACGCGGGTGCTGGTGGCGGAACGTCTCGCGGACGACTTCACCGGTGCGCTGACCGAGGCGGCGCGCGGCACAGCCGTCGGCCCTCCGGGCGACGCCGACGCCTACTACGGCCCGGTCAACAACGCGGACCAGCTCGCCCGCGTCCAGGGGTTCCTGGAACGTGCCCCCGCCCACGCCGAGGTCCTCACCGGCGGCGAGCGGGTGGGCGACCGGGGTTACTTCTTCGCCCCGACCGTGGTCTCCGGGCTGCGCCAGGACGACGAGATGATCCAGAAGGAGATCTTCGGCCCGGTGATCACCGTCCAGCGGTTCGCGTCCGAGGAACAGGCGGTCACCTGGGCGAACGGGGTGGACTACGGTTTGGCGGCGAGCGTCTGGACCCGCGACCATGGACGGGCGATGCGGATGACCAAGGCCCTCGACTTCGGAGCGGTGTGGGTGAACACCCACATCCCGCTGGTGTCGGAGATGCCGCACGGCGGCTTCAAGCACTCCGGCTATGGCAAGGACATGTCGATGTACGGCGTCGAGGACTACACCCGCGTCAAGCACGTCATGCACTACATCGGCGAGTGACGCGCCCGGCACACCCCCGCGAAGGACCCACCATGGCCGAGACCGATCACCACGCGACGGCGTCCACGCCCGTCCGGCCCCCCGCCGACGAGCACGACGAGCCCGCCGGTCCGGACGGGACCGCCGCCGCCCCGGCGATCGAGCTCGACGGGGTGGTCAAGGAGTTCCACGCGCGCGGCGAGACCGTCGTGGCGGTCCGGGGCCTGGACCTGGCGATCCCGCAGGGGGAGTTCTTCTCGCTGCTCGGACCGTCCGGCTGCGGCAAGACCACCACGATGCGGATGGTCGCCGGGTTCGAGGAGCCCACCGCCGGGCGGGTGCTGCTGCACGGCCGCGACGTCACCGGGGTGCCGCCGAACCGCCGGGACGTGAACATGGTGTTCCAGTCCTACGCCCTGTTCCCGCACATGAACGTCTTCGAGAACGTGGCGTTCGGGCTGCGCCGCAAGCGCGTCCCGAAGGACGAGATCCGGTCGAGGGTCGGCGCGATGCTGGAGATCGTCGACCTGGCGGGGCGGGAGCGGCGGCGGCCCGCGGAGCTGTCGGGCGGCCAGCAGCAGCGGGTGGCGCTGGCCCGCGCCCTGGTGAACCGGCCCCGGGCGCTCCTCCTGGACGAGCCGCTCGGCGCGCTCGACCTCAAGCTGCGGCAGGCCATGCAGGTGGAGCTGAAGCGGATCCAGCGCGAGGTCGGGGTCACGTTCGTGTACGTCACCCACGACCAGGGGGAGGCGCTGACGATGTCGGACCGGATCGCGGTCATGAACGACGGCCGGATCGAGCAGCTCGGCACCCCACGGGAGATCTACGAGCATCCGGCGACCCGGTTCGTGGCGGGGTTCATCGGCACGTCCAACCTGCTCGCCGGCGAGGTCGCCGAGGTCTCCTCGGGACGGGCGGTGATCGCGCACGGCCCGGACGACCGCGTGCTCGTCCCGCTGCGCCCCGGCCTGCCGGTGTCCGCGGGGGACCGGCTGGAACTGACGGTACGGCCGGAGAAGATCGGTATCGGCCGGGACCGGCCCGCCGAGGCGCTGTGCGGCGTCCGCGGCACCGTCTCCGAGGTGGTCTACCTGGGCACCTCGACCAACTACAACGTGATCACGGCCGCCGGGTCCGACATGGTCGTCTTCACCCAGAACGCCACCTCGGCCGACGACGTCGCCGCGCGGGGCGACACCGTCTGGCTGTCCTGGGACCCCCGGCATTCCTACGCCATCGCAGCCACTTCAGGAGCCCAAGGAGCACTCACGTGAGCCCGATCGACCCCTCGCTCCTGCGCGGCCTCACCCAGCCCCGCATCCGCACCGCCGCCCACGCCGTTCGCAGCCGCCGTGACGTTCTGCGCCTCATGGGCGCGTCCGGGGCCGGTCTCGCCCTGGCCGCCTGCGGGGTCGAGGGCAAGGGCGGCAAACAGAACGTGACGCGGAACGACGTCCAGAAGTACTGGGCGGGCAAGACCAAGACGGGCGTCCTGCGCTGGGCGAACTGGCCCGGTTACATCGAGGAGGACCGCGCCACGCTCAAGGCGTTCGAGAAGGCCAACGGGATCAAGGTGACCTACCGGGAGGTCATCCAGGAGAACGCGCAGTGGTTCGGGCGGATCCAGGCGCCGCTGGCGGCCGGGCAGGACATCGGCTTCGATCTGATGATCATGACCAATGGGATCCAGCTGGAGAAGTGCCGGCAGCTCGGCTATCTCGCGCCGCTGGACCATGCGCGGCTGAAGACCTTCGCGGCCAACGCCGGGGCCGGTTTCAAGAACCCGTCGTACGACCCCGGCAACGCGTTCACGATCCCGTACGTCTCGGGGATCACCGGGATCGCGTACAACACCGAGTTCGTCAAGGAGGAGATCACCAGCATCGCGCAGTTGTTCGACCCCAAGTACAAGGGCCGGGTCGGGATGATGGCCGACTCGCAGGAACTGGGCAACTTCGCGATGTTCGCGCTCGGCATCGACCCGGAGAAGTCCACCCCGGAGGACTGGCGGCGGGCCGGCGCCAAGCTCCGCGAGCAGCGCGACGCCGAGATCGTCCGCAAGTACTACAACCAGGACTACGTGGACGCGGTCAGCAAGGGCGACGTCTGGCTGGCGATGGCCTGGTCGGGGGACGTCTACAGCCTGGCGGGGCCGAACGTGAGGTTCGTGGTGCCCAGGGAGGGCGGCACGCTGTGGACCGACAACCTGTGCATCCCCACGACCGCCGCCAACCCGGTCGACGCGCTGACCCTCATGGACTGGCTCTACGACCCGCGGAACAACGCGACGCTGACGGAGTACATCAACTACATCACCCCCGTCCCGGCCACCAAGCCGATCATCCAGGAGCACGCCCGCGCGGCCAAGGGTGAGGAGAAGGCCGACCTGGAACGGCTCAGCACCAGCCCGCTGGTGTTCCCGTCCCAGGCGGACCTGGCGCGGCTGCGCAACTACCGCAAGCTCACCCAGGCCGAGGAGACCGAGTACCAGAAGATCTTCGAGCCCATCCCGAAGGGCTCCTGATGGCCGTCCTGACGGGACGTCCCGAGGGCGAGGGCGCGGCGCCGCAGGATCCGCCGGAACGGCGGTCCCGGCGCGGGTGGTCGGGGCGGCGCGCGCCCAAGGGTGAGCCCGGCGGCGAGGCCGGACGCAGTGGCGGGCTCGCCCCGTACGCGCTGCTGCTGCCGGGCGGGCTGTGGCTGCTGGCGTTCTTCGCGATCCCGCTGGTCCTCATGGTCTCGCTGTCGTTGCAGACGGGGAACCTGATCGATGGGTTCCAGCAGACCTTCCACTGGAGGAACTACACCGACGGGCTCGCGACGTACCAGGACCACTTCCTGCGCTCCCTCTGGTACGGGCTGTTGGCCACGCTACTGTGCATCGCGCTGTCGTACCCGGCCGCGTACTGGATCGCGTTCCGCGCCGGGGACCGCAAGAACGCCTACCTGTTCCTGCTGGTCCTGCCGTACTTCGTCTCGTTCGTCCTGCGCACGGTGGCGTGGAAGCTGGTGCTGACCGACAACGGGCCTATCCTGGGGCCGCTGCGCGGCTGGGGACTGTTACCTGACGGCTTCCACGTGCTCGACACGGGCGTGGCCGTGGTGACCGGGCTCGCGTACAACTTCCTGCCGTTCATGGCGCTGCCGATCTACGTGGCGCTGGAGCGCATCGACCCGCGCGTGGTGGAGGCCGCCTACGACCTGTACGCGTCCCGCACGCAGACCTTCCTGCGGGTGATCCTGCCGCTGTCGCTGCCCGGCGTCCTCGCCGGCGTGATCATGACGTTCGTCCCGGTGGCCTCGGACTATGTCAACGCCGAGGTGCTGGGCGGCCCCCGCAACACCATGATCGGGAACGTGATCCAGGCGGAGTACTTCGACAACAGCGCCTACCCGATGGCCTCGGCGCTGTCGTTCACGCTGATGGCGATCCTGCTGCTGGGGATCTTCGCGTACGCGCGGGCCCTGGGCACCCAGGACGTCCTGGAGGCGGCCCGGCGATGACGACGAGGACCAGGCGGCGCATGCGGGGCCAGGGCCTGCGGATCTACACCTACCTGCTGGTCGGCTGGCTGGTGCTGCCGATCGCGGTCATGATCCTCTTCGGGTTCAACGACACCCACAGCAAGCAGAACTTCCGGTGGGAGGGCTTCACGCTCCGCTGGTACGCGGACCTGTTCGCCCGCGCCGACCTCACCACCGCGCTGCTCAACTCGCTGACGATCGCCCTGCTCAGCACCGTGATCACGACCGTGCTCGGGACGCTGGCGGGGCTGGCGCTCGGCCGGTTCGCCTTCCGCGGCCGGGGCGCGACCACGCTGGTGCTGTTCATGGCGATCTCCTGCCCGGAGATCGTGATGGGCGCGGCGCTGTTGTCGATGTTCGTGACGTTCAACCTGCCGCGCGGGTACGGCACCATCCTGGCCGCGCACGTGATGTTCTCGATCGCCTTCGTCGCGGTCACCGTGCGGGCGCGGGTGAGCGTGCTCGACCCCGCCGTCGAGGAGGCCGCGCAGGACCTCGGGGCCGGGCCGTGGACCCGGTTCCGGCTGGTCACCCTGCCGATGATCATGCCGGGGGTGGTCGCGGGGGCGCTGCTGGCGTTCATGCTGTCCATCGACGACTTCGTCATCACCAACTTCACCAGCGGCGCCACGGTGACGTTCCCGCTGTGGATCTACGGCTCCACCAGGACGGGCACACCGCCGCAGGTCAACGTGATGGGCACGCTGATCTTCGCGGTGGGCGTGCTGATCGCCATCGTCATCGCCCGCCGCGCCTCCGGCACAGCCGCGCGCACCGCGCCGCCGGACACCCCCGGCGAGCCCTGACGGGGACGGCGGTCAGGGCAGCGGCGCCAGCCCGCAGTGGAACGACGACGTCTCCAGGATCTCGGACGTGACCCGGACGCCCGTGAGGTTCTCGGCCAGCGCGAACGCCGCGTGGAAGCGCCGCTCGTCGCCGTCCAGGCCGAACCCGGCGGCCCGCATCGCCTCCAGCGGCTCGTCCGGCGTGCTGCCCTCACGCCGGCCCGGGACGTTCGGATCGAACGCGGCCCGTACGTCCCCGTCCTCCGCCCAGGTGAACCGTCCGGAGCCCCCGGCGTCCCGCTGGTGCGCCACCAGCCGGGTGCCCGCCGACAGCGCGACGACCGCCTCCTCGGTCACGCCGACGCGCCCGCCCGCCTCCACGGCCAGCGCCCACGCCCCGCCGTCGCCGCCGTCCGCGACCGTGACGGCGATCAACTGCTCGTCGGCCGTGTCGAGGTCGAGCGCGGACAGCCCCCCGATCCCGGTGACGTGCGGGCCGTTGGTGCGGGCGCCCAGCCGCGCCAGCACCTGCGGCGGGCTCAGCCCGCAGACCAGCGTCAGGCAGTACGCTTCGGCCAGCCTGGGGAAACTCCGCTCGAACCAGGCGTAATCGGCAGCGGTCGCGACCATGACGGGATGCTGCCAGATGTCACCGACAATCGGGACTCCCACGCGACACGGACTTCATTCTCGCGCCGGAGTCACTGATGGCATCTATAGTCTCGTGCGTGAGTGAGGATCGGGACGCCTGGGACGAGTTGCACGCCGCGGGGTTTCTGCACGGGCTGCGCGAAGCCCATCTGGAGGCGACCCTGGCCGTGTTCGGCGGGCTGAGCCGCGCCGCCGGGTTCACGGACCGCTCGTTCGGGTTCACCGCCTACGACGTGCTGGCCACCCAGGTCGACCGGGTGTTCCGGGACGATCCGGCGGTGACGCGCGACGACCTGAACGGGTCCCCGGGCTGGCGGCGCGGGCGATACCGCGTCCTGCTCAAGCGGCACGAGTTCGGCGCCGTCCGCGCCATCCGGTGGGACCGCGACAGCCCCACCAAGCAGAGGGTGGCGCGGCAGGGCTTCGCCGGCGACGCGCAGCTCGCGCTCGACCTGGTGCTCGACTCGGGGACGCGGATCGAACACGACGCCGCCGAGCCGGTGACGCTGGTCCTCGCCCACAGCGCCAGCGAGGAGCCGCTGGAGCTGGAGCTGTTCCTGGGACGCCCCCGGCTGAACGCCGACGGCGGCGATCCGTGGCACTGGCTGCTGGAGCTGAGCGGCGACGCGCTCGGCCCCGACCCGCGCCGCCGCAGGCCCGCCGAGCCGACCATCCCGCTCTGGACGGACGACGAGCCCGGCCCGCTCGACGGCGAGGACGTCCCCATGCGGCTCCGCGACACCCGCCGCGCCGCCGGTGGCACGGCGTCGTGAGCGACCGCGTCACGGAGGCGCGTCTGCTGTTCGACTGCGAACGGCTCACGCTCGCCCGCCGCCTGCGCGGCCTGCGCAAGAACCAGCTCGCCCAGGCGGTCGGGACGACGCCCACCGCCATCGGCCAGTACGAGGCGGGGGTGCACCGCCCGTCGGAGAAGACGCTGTCGCGGCTGGCGATCGCGCTGGGCGTCCCCGTGGAGTTCTTCCACGCCGGCCGGAGCCCGGTCACGCTCGACTCGGCGCACGCGCATTTCCGGTCGCTGCGTTCGACCACGCAGATCGAACGTGACCAGGCGCTCGCGTACGGCAGGATCGCCGCCGACATCGTCGGGGCCCTGGAGGACCTCGTGGAGTTCCCCACGGCCGAGCTGCCCGAACGTCCCGTTCCCCCCGACGAGATCGCCGGGCACGGCCCGGTCGAGGCGGCGCGGCTCGCACGGGAGGCGCTGCTCGGCGGTGGCGGCCACCCCGTCCCGCACATGGTGCGGCTGCTGGAGCGCAACGGCGTGATCGTGCTGGTCCTGCCGCCGTCCACCGAACGGGTGGACGCGTTCAGCATCGGAGCGCACCCACGTCCCATGGTGTTGTTCAACCCGGCCAAGGGCGACTACTGGCGCAACCGGTTCGACGGCGCGCACGAGCTGGGCCACCTCGTGATGCACGCCGACGCGGAGCCCGGCAGCAAGGTCATCGAGGACCAGGCGCACCGGTTCGCCGCCGAGTTCCTGATGCCGGAGGACGCCATCGCCCCGGAACTGCCCCGCACCGCCGACTGGTCCCGGCTGGCCGCGCTCAAGGCGACGTGGGGGGTGAGCATGGCCGCGCTTCTGTACCGCGCCCGGACGCTCGGCATCATGAAGGAGGTCACGTACCGGAACGCGATGAGCACCATGGCGGCACGCGGCTGGCGCCGCCAGGAGCCAGGCCCGCCCAAGCCGCTCGAAGCCCCCACGATGCTCACCCGCGCGGTAGAACTGACCGCCGCCTCGGGAACCGACCGCGACTCTCTGGCCGAACGCGCCCGAGTGACCCGAGCCGACCTGGACCTCCTGGTCCCACCCCGTTCCCGCCCCACCCTGAGCACCTGAAGCCCAAGGGGGCTCAGGGACCGGGTGTCCAGCCGGTGGCTTTCGCCCAGGCTTCGGCGCGCTCGCCGATCTCGGCGATCAGCGAGCCCTAGGCCGCCGCGTACGCGTTCATGTCAGGCCGGTCTTGCTCGGCGAGGTGCTGCCTGTGCCGGCCGTAGGCCGCACGATCGGCCGCGTCGTGCCGCAGCCGGTCGCGGAACAGCAGGTGACGGCGCTCCCACTCGCTCCCGGCCGTGCAGACGTGCACTTGGACGCCCAGGTCAGGGGTACGCACCATGCGATGGCCGGGCTGGCGGACGCGCAGAACGTATCCGGCGCGCTCCAAGGCCGGGAGAGAGAGGTGTCCTCGTCATCGGCGTCCGGCACGCTCAGGTCCCGCTGGAACGCGGCCGGCCACGCCGGATCGTAGGCGACGACCCGGATCTCCCACTTCTCCTGGCCGCTATCAACTCGATGTGGTCGCTCACGACCCCATTACAGTCCAGCCGGTCACGGTCTGTCCCCGACCTTCGACCAATGAGATCGCCTCCAGGACCTTAAGCCAATCAATCAGGCGATCCCTCTTCGGCGCCGAAGATCACTCCGGACACTTCCAGGTAGAGCTGTTCGGGGTAGGGCATGAAGCCGACGTTGCGGAGGGCTTGTTTCTGGCCGGCGGATTCCATGATGAATTCGCCGTATCCGAGCAGGCGTCCGCCGAGTGACCGTTCCAGTGCGATGTCGGTGACTTTGGAGAGTGGCATCATCGCGACGTTGCGGTTGAGCACGCCGCTGATGACCATGACCCGGTGTTCGGTGACGAGGAAGAACTCGACCGACCAGGCGATGACCTTCCAGACGAGGTAGCCGATGGTGACGAGCCAGAGCCACCAGATCCACATGAGGTTGCCCAGGGTGGCGACGAAGCCGCACAGGACGAGGCCGCCTACGACGGCCAGGAGGGGTGGCAGCAGGACCGCGGGGTGTCTGCGTACCGCGATGACCCGTCCCTCGTGGGACATCAGGTACTTGTCGACCGTCCGCGAACCGGAGTCGCGGTAGACCATCAGGTCCTGCATGTTCACGGCGGCATCCCCATCATGATCCGTCGAGGTCAACGGTAGCCCACGCCGTACCCGCCGCGCAGCGTCGCCGGGGTGAGGACGGTTGACTCACTTGTGCACGCGGGTACGGCCGCACAGGATGTTGGCATGGCCGAGCGAAGCGAGGGCATGAGCGACGGCCCTTCGGGGAAGCCGTGGGGGTCGGGGCCTCCGCGACAGGACCGCTCTGACGGCACGCATGAGCGTCCGCGTCCCGGCCCTCCGGAGGACAAGCTTCTGGTCTCCCGCCCTCGGCCCCCGGTCCCTCCGCCTGGGGACAGCGCGCCCGCCGAGCCTGCGGATGAGCGGGCTCGGGGCGCCGGAGGGGAGTTCGCTCCGGATGTGACCGGCCGCCCCGTATGGCGGTTGCTCCTGCGCGGTCTCGGCGTGTACTTGCCCGGCTGGCGGCATCCCGCGGGTGCGTTACGCCTGCCCGAGTCGCCGTCCACGCAGAGTTCGTACGGGTTCGGGCCGCCCGCGTTCTTGAACGGGGACGCGGGGTTCGGGTTGCATCTGCGGGAGCGGCGGCGCGGGCTGGAACCGGATCGCGAGATCTACGTGCGCGGACGGGAGGATCCCAGCTTCGGCATCGTCATCGCGGGCCCGGCCGCGGCGATCGGGACCCGGGTCGTGGACGCGGCCGAGCTGTTCCGTTACGCGCGCATGCTGACGTTCGAGGAACTGGTCGAACCCGGCGACCCCGATTCGGTGCCGTACGCGGTGCGCGCCGCACGGGCCGTGCAGAACGTGGTCCTTCTCGACCGCGCGGCGGGGGTCGGGCTGTGCGCGGAGGCCGACCCGGAGAGCCAGGCGGTGCGGTGCCCGGTGTTCGTGCGGATCGGCCCGCCGTCGCAGCGGACGGTACGGGCCTACGGTGTGGCGGCCCAGGTGGTGAGGTCCCAGAGCTGATGCGACGGCAGCCGCCGTAGCCGGACGGTGGCGGCCGAGGGGTCCCAGAAGACCTCGTCGCTCTCCATTTCCAGTGATTGCGCGGGGGACAGCACCGCGCACAGCAGTTCGTCCCGGGTGCGCACCGCCATGAGCGGGCCGATCTGCGCGATCGCGCCATGGCTTTCGTGCAGTGTCCGCAGCAGCGACTTGAGCGCCGCCTCGTCCTCGGGCCGGCGGGGCGGTTCGACGCCCGGCGGCAGTCCCGCGGCGCCCTGGCCCGGCCGTGTCCTGGCGATGGATCCCGGAGGCGGCGGCGTGCCGTTGCCCGGCAGGTCGGCGCCCGTCGAGATCAGCAGGGCGGTGAAGCCTCCGACGAGGTCCTCGGCGTTCTGCCCGGCGAGGAAGTAGCGGCGCTGCGCGGGGGTGCCCGGGAGGGCGCCGCCGTCGCCGTCGGAGACGCGGAACCGGACGGTGAGCCCGGACGAGCGCACGCACCGCTCGTACATCTCGACGAGGATGTCCTCCAGTTGCGTGTCGCGCGTCCACAACCGGCCGGTGGCGCGGACCGCGGCGCCGTCGCCTGCGGCGAGGTCGCGGGGACGCCCGGTGAGCGCCGCGGTCACCGACTCGTCCAGCTCGCCCTCGGTGAACCGCAGCAGTTCGGCGACGACGTCCTCGACCTCCTCCAGCGTCCTGGTGAGGGTGCGCTGGAGCTCCAGGATCTCGTTGCCGCTGCGTTCCAGGTCGGTCAGCCGGTCGAGGGCGGTGTCGACCTTGCTCTCCACGGCGGCGGCGCCCGCCCGGGTGAACGAGCGCACCGACGTCTCCATCTCGGCCAGCTTGCGGCGCAGCGCGGCCAGGGTGATGCGCTGCTTCTCCAGGTCGTGCAGCCGCCCGGCCTGCGCCCGCAGGTACTCGTCGGCCTGGTGGACGAGCGTGGCCAGCTCCTCGACCTGGACGGACTGGGAGCGCAGCCGCTCGTCCAGCCGCGGCAGCGTGTCCCGTTTGACCTTCGACAGCTCGGCGGTGAGCTGCTCGCCCACCGTGACCAGCACGTTGTTCTGCTTGCTCACCTGGTCGTTCAGCTCGTCGATGCGGCGGACGAACGCGCGGGCCTGGTCCTTGCTCTGCTTGCCCGCGTACAGTTCGAGCGCTCCGACCACGAGGCACATCACGACCAGGATGACCGTCGTCATGGAACTCCTCGCAGCCGGTCCATGATTGACATTAACGGATGGGGTTTTGATCGCGACCATAACTTACGATCAGGTGCGCATACCGACACTTACGTAACCGACTGATCTCACTGACCGCCGGGTCCTGGGACGTGTCGTCAGTCGCAGCCCTCGAACTGCGGCACGGTCGTGGTCACTTTCAGCCCGACGGGGGTGAACCACTTCCTCAGCAGCCGTTCCGCGGTCCCGTCCTGGTACATCCGCGTGATCGCCTGGTTCACCGCGGTGCACCCGTCGAGGTCGCCGCGCGCGATGCCGATCCCGTACGGCTCGTCGGAGAACGGCGCGTTCACGATCCGCAGCCGCTCGCCGGTGCCGCCCGCGGCGCCGGACGTGGCGGCCAGTCCCGCCAGGATCAGGTCGTCGGTGGACACGGCGTCCAGCCGCCCGCCGAGCAGCTGTTCCAGGCAGCCGGTGTAGCCGGGGGCGTCCTGCGCCCGCACGTCCACGCCCCGCTCCTCCCGGACGCGGGGGAAGGAGACCGAGCCCGGCACCCGGCACAGCCGCCGCCCGGCGAGGTCGTGCACGTCCCGGGTGGCGGGCGCGTCGGACGCGCGGACGAGGATGTCCTGGTGGGCGACGTAGTACGGGCCGGCGAAGGCCACCTTGGTCTTGCGGTCCTGGGTGATGGAGTAGCTCGCCACCACCAGGTCGACCGCACCGCTCTGGATCATGGATTCGCGGGTGGCGGACGTGACGGGCTTGAAGGTGACCGTGGCGCCGAGCCGGCCGGCGACGTACCGGGCCACGTCGATGTCGAAGCCCTCGTACGTCCCGTCGGCCGTGCGGGTGGAGAGGCCGGGCTGGTCGCCGTTCACCCCGATGACCAGCGAGTCGTCGTCGGCGACCGAGTCCGTCCCGGCGACCGTCCCGCAGCCCGCCGTCGCCAGCACGGTGGCCGCGCCGGCGACGGCCAGGCTCACGCGTGTCGCGGCGCCCCTCATCGGTACTCCGCCAGCCGGGGACGGACGCCCGCCAGGACGAGCCCGATCAGGACCAGGCCCGCGATGGGCAGGCCCACGTCCCATCCCCTCGTCCCGTCGTCGCCCTTCTTGACCGCGTCGTCGAACGCCCTGCCGTGGATGGCGATCAGCCGTTGCATGGCCGCGTCGTACTGGGCGAAGACGCGGTCGGAGGACCGGTCGCCGCCCAGGCGCGCCTCGATGGCGGCGTCCTGCTGACGGGCCCGCGCCAGTTGCCGCACCCGCGCGTCGCTCTGCTGGAACATGCGGTACGTCTCCAGCACGTCGTCGAAGGCGTTCAGGTGCCCCGGCAGCATGTTGTGCTCGGCCTCGCGGCCGAGGAAGCCGAGGAAGCGGCTCCGGACGATGTCGCCGTCGGCCAGGTCGCGCTGGATGGCCGCGTTGTAGCGGTCGACGTTGCTGCCTTCGGGCCGGTACAGCACCGACTGCGACTTGCTCAGGTAGACCTGCTCGTAGGTGTCGGCGCGGCCCGGGTCGAGCAGGTACCGGGTCTGGTCGGCGTTGGCGCTGGTGCTGATCGCGCGGGCCCGCGACAGCGCCAGGATCGAGTCGAACCCGTCCGTTTTGGCGGTGCGCAGGTGGTCGAGCTGGCCCACCAGCATCGCCGAGCTGGCCACCAGCAGGATCACCGTGGCGGCGGTCACGCCGGCCAGCGCCGGGTTCAGCATCCGGCGGAACCGCCGGTACAGGAACAACTGCAACAGGACCAGCAGTCCCAGCGCCACGAGCCCCAGGACGATCACCCAGAACTGGCCGGCCAGCACGGCCCGCCGCTCGGACTCGTACGTCGTGCGCACCAGGGTGCCGTTGTCGAGCGTCAGGTTGTACGCCTTGGGCAGCAGGTCCAGCTTCATCAGGTCGGTGGCCTGCCGGTAGATCGCGATGACGTCCCCCGGCGGCGGCCCCGCCCGGTGCGCGGCGCGCTCGTCGAGCAGCAGCGCCTGCCCGGCGAGCCGTTCGTACCGAGCGAGCGCGTTCAGGGACTCGCGGGCGGTGCGTTCCTCGGTGGGCTCGTCGGCCAGCTTCGCCGCGCGCAGCAGCGCGTCGCCCGCGGCCAGCCGGCTCTGGTCGAAGCGGGCCAGCGCGTCCGAGCGCCGCGTCCCCAGGTCCGCGGTGTTCCCGATGAGCAGCGCGTTGGCGAGCTGCGCGTCCATCTGGGTGAGGTGGAAGTACAGGTTGCCGGTGGCCACGACCTGCGGTCCCGCGTCGTGCCCGATGACCCGTACGCCGTCGCGGGCGTTGCCGACCGTCACGGCCGTCACGGCGACGAGCGCGGCGAGCGCCACCACCACGGCGCCGGTCAGCGCGCGCACCCGTCCCGCGACCGTCCGCGGCACCGGGGTGCGCCTGCGGCGCTCGGACAGCGGGGGAGAGGGCCGCCGCACGCCGCGCCCGTAGGTGCCTCCTGGACGTACGGGCGCCGGCGATCCGGGCCGAGGGGAGACGGGCTGGGCGGCCGGGGCCGGCTGTACGGCCGTCATGGCGCCTTGCCCTCCCGAGAGGACGAGCCCTCGCTCCGGTCGGTCATGATGCCTTCCTCAAAGTGATCGTGGTCCAGACGCCGACGTGGATGCGGTCGCCGTCGCCGACCGGCACCTCGGTGTTGACCGGGATGGTCGTGGTCGAGCCGTTGAGGCAGGTCCCGTTGCGGGATCCCGGGTCGACCAGCGCCCACGTTCCGCCGGGACGGGCCAGCAGCACGGCGTGCATGTGCGAGACCCCGGGGTCCTCGGGCGCGACGCGCAGGTCGATCTCCGGGGCGATGCCCTTGGTGACGCTGCCCCGTCCGATGCGGATCTGCTCGCCATGGATCGGGACGCGGCGTTCCGGGCAGTACGGCGGGAACGCGATCACCCCCGCGTCCGGTTCCAGCTCGGCGACGACCGCCTCGTAGTAGTCGCGGTCGGCGGTGATGACCGCCACCCACTCGCCGGGGCCGGGCGCGGGCCGCGGCGGTGCCTCCTCAGGCCCGGGGGGCGCCTCCGGTACGGGTGCGGGAGCCGGCTCGGAGGGAGGCGCCGGCGTGGGCTTGCCTCCGCCGAGCGCGAAGTCGTACCCGCACTCCTCGCAGAACCGGTCCGTCTTCGGGGTGCCGCAGTCCGGGCAAGGGACCTCGCCGGACACCGCCGAGATCTCGACGGTCGCCGTGGGGGGCGGGGTCGATGGGGGGCCGATCCGCTCGCCGCAGACGTCGCAGTAGTCCGAGGCGGCGGACGTGTGGCCGGCGGGGCAGGTCGCCATGCTCAGCCCTCGCCCTTGCGGGTACGGACGGTCTTGGTGGACCGGGTCTCCAGTTGCATCTCGTCGGCCTTGTCGACCTTCTTCTTCAGCCGGACGGTCCCGGTGGCCGGATCGACCACGTCCACGACCTTGCGCAGCATGGTGGTGATCGCGTCGTTGCCGGCCTCCTCGGCGAGCCGCACCGCGCGGCCGAGCCGGGCGGTGGCGGTGTCGAGGTCGCCGTCCTTGCGGGCCTGCAACCCCTCCTGGATGACCTCGGCCAGCTCCGCCTGGCCGGTGTAGTGCGCCACCCGCGGGTTGATCCTGGTGGACTGCGCCTCGTCGTCGGTCCACTGGGCCAGCACGTTCCCGGTCGCGAGCACCTGCGGCTCCGTGCCCGCGGGGCCGGGGACGACCAGCTTCACCCAGGCGGCGCGCAGCTCCTTGCCCACCTCGCCGGGGGGCACCTCGACGCAGATGTGGTAGTCGCGGCTCTCGGCGCCCCACGCCCCGAGCGGATAGTCGCCCGACTGCGGCCCCGACTCGGTGCGCTTGCCGGTGAGGTCCTCGACGGACGGCAGCACCTGCTTGACGAACCTCAGCTTGGAGGTCTGCGGCGTCCACACGCGCAGCGCCACGTCGGCGACGTTCTTGCCCATGGCGGCCTCGGTCATCGCCTGGAAGTCGGCGACCAGGTCCTGCGGGTCGGCCACGATGTCCACGCTGCCCAGCAGCGCGGAGGCGACCTTGCGCAGCTCGGCGACCTCCCAGTCGGTTCCCACGCCGCGGCAGTCGCAGACGAACCGGCCCGTGCAGCGGGCCAGCGCCGCGTCCAGTTCCTCGGCGGTCTCGTGCTGGTTCTTGCCGTCGGTCAGCAGGATCGCGTGCCGGACGCCCTCCTCAAGCTGCTCGAACAACTCGTTGGCCAGCCGCAGCCAGGATCCGATGGCGGTGCCGCCGTACGCCCTGAGCCGGCCGACCGCCGCCTTGGCCTCGCGCCGCGTCTCGGCGTCGGCCCGCTTCAGGACGGTCTCGGTCGGATAGACCATCGAGGCGGAGCTGGACCCGGCGACCACCGCGAAGTACACGCCGTCGCGGATGGTGTCGATGGCGGTCTGCGCGGCGGCGATCGCCGAGCGCATCTTGGTCTCGGGATAGGTCATCGACCCCGAGTGGTCGATGATGATCACTTCGGCGGCGGCCGGTGGCGCGGCGGCCAGGGTGCCGCCCGCCGACTCCACGGACACGATGGCGTGCACCTCGCGGCCGCCCTCGGGCAGGAACTTGTTCTGGTCGACCTTGATGCTGAACTGGGGCTGCTCGCTCAACGCTGGTGCTCCATCGTGGGGTCGGACGTGGGAGGGGAGGTCGGGGGCAGCGGGATCACCGCGACGGTGATGTTGTCGCGGCCGCCGGCGTCCAAGGCGCGCCGGACCAGGGCGCGCGCGGCGGCCAGCGGACCGGCCCCCGTCCCGTCGAGGACGGCGGCGAGGTCGTCCGCGCCGGGCAGGTAGTTCCACAGCCCGTCGCTGCACACCAGCAGCGTTCCGGGCACGGTGTGATCGTGGGTGAAGGTGCTGACGTGCGGCCGGACCTCCTCGGCGTCGGCGCCCAGCCAGCCGGTGATGACGTGCGCGTTGGGGTGCGCCTCCGCCTCGGCCTCGGTGAGCGCGCCCTCGGCGACCATGAACGCCGCCCAGGAGTCGTCCGTCGTGAGGACGCGTGGCGTGCCGTCCAGCGACGGCCTGGCGGCCGGGCCCATGTCGAGGGTGTCCGCCGGGTCCCCGGCCGGCTCGGGGGAGGGGACGGACGGCAGCCAGTAGGCACGGCTGTCGCCGACCCAGCCGATCGTGACCGAGCCCGGCACGGTCAGCGCCGAGACGAACGTGCAGGACGGAGCCGAACTCTCGGATTCGGCCAGCGCGGCGACGGCCTCGGCGGCGCGCATCACCGCCGCGCGCGTCGCCGTCTCAGGGTCGGCGCCCGACTCCAACTGGGCGACCAGCTCCTCGACGCCGGTGTCCGCGGCGGTACGGGACGCCACCTCGGGGTGCGGCGAGGAGCCCACGCCGTCCGACACCACGACCGCGATGCCGCCGGGGTGGCGGACGAGCGCGAGGGCGTCCTCGTTGTGGCTGTAACGCCTGCCGCGGTCGCTGGCCCCCGCCGCGGTCCCGTCCGCGAGCTCGACCTCGACATGGTCGCGCTCGGCCGGCTGGCGCAGCCCGCACTGCTCGCAGTAGCCCTCGTCGTCGATCGTGCCGGTGCCGCAGCCGACACAGCCGCCCTCGGGGGACGCGGCGGCGTCCGTTCCCGGCGCGGCCTCGGCGTCCTCGCTGAGCCGGTGCCCGCACGCTTCGCAGAAGCCCTCGCCGTGGTACACCACCTCTCCGCAGGAGGGGCAGGTCAGCTCGGCGGTCTTCGCCGCTTCGGCCATGTGCTCTCCCGTCACGACGCCGTCCCGGTCACAGGAGGGTCCTGGGCCGTACGGAGTTGGCGCAGTCGATCAGCCAGCGGCGGTCCTCACGGTCGTTGGTGTGCCGGGCGAGCGACCGGTAGGTCTCCTCCAGCTTGCGGCGCAGCGGCAGCTCCTCCAGGGGCGTCCCGAGCACGCTGCCGTTGCCCTGCGGGCGC
Source organism: Actinomadura sp. SCN-SB (assembly GCF_043906805.1). Taxonomy (NCBI): domain Bacteria; kingdom Bacillati; phylum Actinomycetota; class Actinomycetes; order Streptosporangiales; family Thermomonosporaceae; genus Actinomadura; species Actinomadura sp. SCN-SB. The sequence continues at coordinate 19,570 of NZ_JBIMPP010000097.1, forward strand.
TGCCCGGTCCACACCGAACGGGGGCCGGTGGTGTGGACGACCCAGCCCAGCGCCGCCTCCAGGATCTCCGCGGCCAGCCGGTCCCGCCTTACCCCGTCCAGGCCGGGCACGGCCTCCAGCCGCGCGCCCGCCCGTTCCAGGTCGGCGGGGGTCAGGTCGTGGGGCGGCCGGTCGCGCACGGCGGTGGCCACGGCCGCGACCTGCGCGGCGATGTACTGGATCGCGACCTTGGGCACCGAGTCGAGCACCTCCGTCGCCCGCGCCCGGTCACCCCCGGCCAGATGCACCCTGGCCAGCCCGAACGCGGCGCCGATATAGCTCCGGTCGGTGCGCCACACCGTCTCGTACAGCCGCGCCGCCCCCTGCGGGTCGCCCTGCTCCTTGCACAGGGCCAACGCCAGCTTCGGCGCCGCCTCCCCGGGAAGCAGCGAGTACAGGTCGTCGAACAGTTTGGTGGCCTCCTGGCGGCCCGCGGCGAGCTCGGCCACCGCCCGGTACCACGCGATCCGCCAGTCGCCGGGGCGCTCCGCCTCGACCGCGTCCACCAGCTCCATCGCCCTCGGGGTCTCGCCCAGCTCGATCCACGTGCGGGCCAGCGCCAGCCTCACCTCGACCGTCTGCTCGGGGGCGTTCGGCAGCACCGAGGCGAGCTGCTCGGATTCGAGGGCGGTGAGCCCCGCGAGGAAACCGGCGGCCGGGTCGGCCGGATCCACCAGCGGGGCGGGCAGCGAGGCCGCGGCCTCGACCGGCCGGACGGGCGGCAGCACCCCCTCGCCGTCGCCCAGGCGGGCCACGTCCGCGCCCGGCACCGACCGTTCCGGCCCGAACAGCACCGACGGCGCCGGGCGTGGGCGGCCGTCCTCGGCGGCCAGCACCTCCCGCAGCACACCGGTGAGCTGCTCGGCCATCTCGGCGGCGTCCTGGAACCTGCGCTCGGGATCCCGGTGCGTCGCGCGGCGCAGCAGCCGGTCGTACGACTCGTACCGGTCCAGCACCGGCACCTCGCCGCGTTCCGGCAGGTCGTGCACGTAGGTGGTGGTGTACCCCCGGAACGGGAAGCTCAGCACGGCCAGCGTCCGGCCGACGGTGTACAGGTCGGAGCTGATGGAGGGGCCCACCTCGGCGATCTCGGGGGCCTGGTAGCCGGTCGTCCCGTAGATCGCCCCGTCCTGGTCGTCCAGGCGGCGCACCCCGCCCAGGTCGATCAGCCGCAGCTGCTCCTCGGACTGGATCACGTTGTCCGGCTTGAAGTCGCAGTACACCAGGCCCTGCGCGTGCAGGTAGCCGAACGCCTGGAGCACTTCGAGACCGTAGGCGATGGCCTGGCCGACCGGCAGCGCCCGCTCGCCGGTCTCCTCGCGGTGCCGCAGCAGGATGTCCTTCAGCGACCGCCCGCCGACGTACTCCATCACGATGTAGCCGGCGTCGCCGTGCCGCACGAAGTTGTAGATCTTGACGATGTTGGGGTGCTCGACCTCGGCCAGGAACGCCCGTTCGGCCTCCGCGGCGGCGATCGCGTCGGCGTCGCCGGTGTCCAGCAGGCCCTTCAGCACCACCCAGCGCCCGTTGACGTTGCGGTCGCGGGCCAAATAGATCCAGCCGAGCCCGCCGTGCGCGATGCAGCCCAGCACCTCGTACTGGCCGCCGACCAGTTCACCGGGCGACAGCTTGGGGGTGAAGGAGAAGCGCGTCCGGCACTTGGGGCAGAAGCCCTCCGTCCGTCCCGGGCGGCCCTCGCGGCTGCGGCCCACCGGCTCCGCGCAGTTGCTGCAGAACCGCCTGGTCTCCGGAACCTGCGGGTTGGACAGGACGGCCGAGGACGGGTCGCGGTACGGGACGCGCGGCACCTCGACCAGCCCGGCGCCCAGCATGCCGCGCCGTCCCGAAGAGCGGGAGGACCCGGTACGGGTGGACCCGGTGCCCATGGATCCGGTGCCGATGGATCCGCCGGCCGCCGAACCGGCGCTCGGCGGCATACCGCACACGTCGCAGTAGCCGTCCGCGATCGTGCCGCCACAGCCGGGGCGCGCGCACTGGCCCGAGGACGCCGCCGGAGCCGGGGGAGCGGCGGCCGCCGCCTGCGCGGGAGGGCTGCCGCAGGTGTCGCAGTAGCCGTCCTGGATCGTCCCCGAGCACCCGGGCTCGGAGCAGGACGGGGGGGAGGAGGGCGCCTGAACCGCGCCGCCAGGCGAAGGGAGGTTCGTCGCGGCAGCCATACCGCATACGACGCAGTAACCGTCTTCGACGTTTCCGGTACATCCCGGCGCGGTGCACTGGCTCAACGGCCCGGTCCCTTCGTCCTCGCCGAAACGGCCTGCTGGTAGCCGGACAACATCACGGTCGCCTTCCTCAAGTCACAGGGCGACGTCCACAGCACCGCGTGCGCCTCCTCGTACAGGGCGCCCAGCTCGGGATCCTCGGCGTGGCCGAGCCGCGCCGCCTTGGCCCTGTACGCCATGAGCCGCCCGCGCAGCTCCTCACGCCTGTCCAGCAGCCCGGTGATCAGCCGCAGGTCGGCGCGTGCCTGGTCGAGGGCGTCCCGCGCCGCGCGTTCCAGGTCGACGGCGCGGTCCGCGAGGTCGCCCCAGCGGCGCCGGTCACCCAGAGCCGATAACGCCGCCAGCCGGTCCGCCAGCAGCGACGCCCGGTCGGCCGGATCGGGGAGCACGGGCGAGGCGATCTTGGCCTGCACCTCCCGGCGGGCGCGCTCCACCTCGTCCTCGGCGGACCGGACGAGCGCGACCGCCTCCCGCATCCGCGCCATCCGCTCCTCGAAGCCCCGGCGGAACCGCACCGCCTCCGCCAGCCGCTCCTTCAGCTCCGCCAGCTCGGCCGCGACCGCGTCCAAGGCCCCGGTGTCGGGCCGCCCGTCGCGGGTGAGCGCGAGCGGATCCGCCCGGACGGTACGGGCCAGCGCGTCGAGGTTCCCGGCGGCCCGCCGGAACTCCGTCTCCGGCTCGCCGAGCTCGTCCACCAGCTCCGCGACGGCACGGCGCTCGGCCTCGACCTCTCCCAGCCGGTCCAGCAGCGCCGACCAGACCCCGTCCAGCGCCGCCACATCACGGGCGACCTGCTCGTACAACGGGTTCATGCGCCGCACGACCGCGTCCAGCGACAGCCGCTCGGCCTGCGGCGCACCCAGCAGCGTGCGCCGCTCCAGCGGGACCTCCTCGGCCGGAAGCTCCACCGAGGCGCCGCTGAGCAGATGCGTCAGCCGGGCGAGCTGCTCACCGCCGGGCTTGGCGTGCCGGGCCCGCAGCTCCTCCGCCTCCCGCAACGTCCGCCCGTACAGGTCGAAGAGCGTCCACAACGACGCCATCCGGGCGCGCACCTCGGACTGCCGTCTCGCCGTCTCGCCGCTGAGCGTCCCGCCCTCCAGCAACCGGTACCCCGTGTGACCCTCCAAATCGAGCAGAGCCGTGCCGATGCGCTCCCTCTCGTCCCGCAGGTGCCGGAGGGCGCGGTCCACCTCTTCACGGTTCATCGGCGGGTTGCCCCTATCGACCCTGTTCCCCCGTTACGCCCACTTGGTGGATCAGTGTTCACCATGCGCGGGCGGCTTCTCAAGGTCATGCGCCACAGGCCCCTCGGCGGGCCGGCCGCCAGGGCGGTCAAAACGCTGGGAAATGTCAGTGTTCGAACGTATGATCGAACCATGGCCAACGTCGCGACACCCACCACGGACCAGCGCAACGACCTCACGGCCGCCGAGATCGCCGCGCTCGCGCTCTCCCTGGCCCACCTGGGCACCGGCCCGCAGGCCGCGACCGCGCGCCGCGCCCTGCGCGCCCTGTTCGACCACGACGCCCACGACGACCTCGTCACCACCACCCTCGGCACACTGACCGCGCCCCTCGACACCTCCACCGCCGACCGCGCCCGCGTCATCGCCGCCGCCATCACCGAACACCGCGTCGTCCGGCTCTGCTACGGCGACGCCGACGCCAACGTCACCATCCGCGAGGTGGAACCCGTCACCTGCCTCGTCCACCGCGACCACTGGTACCTGGTCGGCTGGTGCCGCATGCGCCGCGCCATCCGCGCCTTCCGCTTCGACCGCATCCTGGCCGTCGAATCCACCGGCCTCCTCGCCCGCCCCCGACGCGCCGACCGCTACTTGCCGTTCCAAAGGCGCGCGTGAGCTGCGCTGTGTTTATTGGCAAGCACGAGCTGCGCTGTGTTTA
>NZ_JBIMPP010000098.1:0-23662 GCF_043906805.1 Actinomadura sp. SCN-SB
TACTGCCCGGCGCGGCGTGGCAGCGGTGCCGCACCCGCTACCTGCGCAACCTGCTCACCCGCGCACCCAAGTCAGCCCAGCCGTGGGTTGCCACGCTGGTGCGCACCATCTTCGGCCAGCCCGCCCCCGAAGAAGCCCGCCTCCAGCACGCCCGTGTCGTCGACGGCCTGACGGCCAAGCCCTCCGACGCGCCGAACACCAGGATGCCGCCCGCGACGACCCGTCGACCTTCGCCAGACTGCCCGCAAGCGGGGCTTTGGCCAGGTATTTCAGGCCCATGTAGCGGCGAGCCCCGGTCCATTCATCGGCCTGCTCCATCAGGACTGCGCCGACGAGGCGGGTGATCGCGGCCCGATCGGGAGATCCCGACCACGTCGGTGCGCCGCCGGATCGTCTTCTCAGTCGTTCCTGCGGAGTGTTAGACCAGATCTGCCGCCACAGTTGCCGCGGTGATCGAGGGCCCCACACCCGACCCCAAGATCGACAACCGAGAAAGGACTGCTTAACCTGCAAAAACAGGATCATGCGGGGGCGGCTCTCACACCACTTCGCTGGACGTGACCGCCCGTATCCGCTTGTGGGTACGCCTCGGTGCGCCCTGGCGGGATGTCCAGCCTGGAAGGACTCCTGGCGATTGATGCCCTGTTCCGCTGCTCGCAGCGCCTATATCGCCTTGCTGTTGGGTCCGCTTGGGGATGGTGCGGTGGCCGGGCGCGGGCAGGGGCGGTCGCAGGGCCGCCCTTGAGGGCGCTCAGGTCGAGCCCATTGCTCATGGAGGTCGAGGCTCTGTTCCGCTGCTCGCCGTGCTATCCCGCCTTGCTGTCTGATCCACTTGGAGGGGACGGAGCAGCGGCCTGGGTACGGGCAGCAGTGGTCGCAGGGTCGCCTTGGACGGGTGGCCGGGTCGAGCTCATTGCTCTTTGCGGTGACGCCTTGTTCTACCGCTCGCAGCGCCTATCCCGCCTTGCTGCCTGATCCGCATGGAGGGGTGGAGTGGCGGTCTGGGTGCGGACAGCAGCGCTGCGGGTTGCCCTGAGGGCAGGTCGAGCCTGTTACTCATGGGGGTTGAGTCTGTTCCGCTGTTCGCAGCGCCTATGTCGCCTTGATGTTGGGTCCGCTTGGGGATGGTGCGGCGCTAGCTGGGGGCGGGTAGCAGAGGTCGCAGGAGCGTCCGTGGGGGCGGGCGGGGTGAAGCGGCTGCGGGGTCTCCGGTGGTTGGTTCTTAGGGGACCAACCACCGGAGACCCCGTTGCCTGGTGGTCAGGACGCGTCGTGGCGCCTCGTGTCCTAGTTGCGGTTGGTCGTCATGCGTTTGACGAGCATGGTGTCCTGGGCGGAGCAGTTCGGTCCCACGACCCAGATGGTCAGGCTGTCCGAGGAGGCGCCGGGGGCGGCGATGACGGTGGCGGGCTTGCCTTCGTAGGTGGCCGAGTCGACCAGTGACGGGGGTTTGCCGCCGGTGACGCGGGTGACGCAGCCGATGAGGCGCTGGTCGGGTGGGCCTCCCGCCGACCGATGCTGCGCGTTACCGTCCAACGCGCTGTTCACCTGCCTGCCGAGCGTGTCGGCGCGGTAGTCGGTTCCGCTTCGGGAGTACTCGAAGCGGCCACCGGCCGCGGCGTCCGGGACCTCGGCCATCTTGCTCGGGGCCGGGGCCGCCGGGGCTCCGCCGCCCTCGGAACGCGTCTGCGGGTCGGTCATCCTGGCCGCGCCGGTGCTGTCGTTCGAGGCGCCGCCGTTCAGGGCCAGGGTCCCGACGAGGGCTCCGCCACCGAGCACGACGACCGTCGCGGCCGCGGCCGACAGGATCCGCCAGGGCCGGGCACGGCGCCTTCGCTCCATGCTCACCACGGTGGCGGAGTTCATCGACTCGGCGGCGATCGCCGAGTCGATGCGGGACGCCAACTCGGGCGGCATGGAGGGGACGGGGGCCTCGGCCAGGATCCGGGACACGTCCGCAAGGTCGGCGGATCGTTCCCTGCATTCGGCGCAGGTATCGAGGTGCGCGTTGACGGAGGCGGCACGATCGTCTTCAAGGAGACCCTCGGCCAGGTCGGCCAAGGTGTCGTAGTCATAATGCGCGGGGTTCATTGAGGCAGGCCACCTCCTTCCACACCTCCGACGTTTCTGCTGTCCCGACGGTTCCTATGGTGCAGCAGAAGGGGGGCGAGCCTGGCGCGTCCCCGGGCACAGCGGCTCTTGATCGTTCCAGGGGGTACTTCCAGCACCTGAGCCGCGTCGTCGACCGAGTAGCCCATCATGTCGACCAGGACGAGCGCCGCCCGCTGCTCGAACGGCAGCATGGCGAGCGCGGAGTGGACGTCCAGGGCCACGCCATGGGCGTCGGTCGGGTCGGGCATCTTGGGCGCGACCGCGTCGAAGGTGGCGTCGTCCCCCATGGGCGTGGCGGGCCGTACCGACTTGCGGCGGATCCGGTCGAGGCAGGCGTTCACCACGATGCGGTGCAGCCAGGTGGTCACGGCGGCGTCGCCGCGGAACCGCCCGGCCGCGCGGAACGCCGACAGGCAGGCGTCCTGGAGCGCGTCCGCGGCCTCCTCAGGGTCACCGAGCGTGCGCAGCGCGACGGCCCACATCCGATCGCGGTGCCGGTGCACCAGCGTGGCGAACGCGTGCGGATCCCCCTGCGAGTGCCGGGCCAGGAGTTCCTTGTCCGGCACCTCATCCACATGGCGCGTGCGCACCGACGTCATGAGCGACCCCTCTCACGGGCGCCCGCGCCGATCCGCGCCGGGTAACTGCGATCGATCCTGCCTGGTCGGGTCGACACCGCTGAAATCCTGAAGGGAGGGGACATTCTGCTTCCAGGAACGATACCGAGAAGCGATGCGCTGTGGCACGAATCGTGACGGGCTGCGGCAGGCGGCCCCAGATGGAACCGGCCGGGCTCAGGTGCGCGGGGTGCCCAGGACGGTGATCTCGCTGATCTTGCCCTTGCGGGACGGCGGGAGCTTGGTGAACCAGACCAGGACGTAGCGGCCGCTGGGCCGGCCCGTGGTGGTGATCGTGGTCTCGCCGGGGGTGGTGACCTCGCGGCCCACGGAGGTGAGGGAGCCCGGGCTCCGCCCGTCGCCGATCTTGACCTGGAGGGTGCCGCCGCCCTCGGGCACGTTGACCTTGACGCTGCTGACCTGGACGGGACGTCCCATGTCGAGCAGGACGCCGAGGCCCTTGGCCAGGTTGCCGAAGTTGACGTCGGCGTAGGTCTGGGTCTCCCACTCGCGGCGGGTGTCGCCGTCGGTGACGAGGCCGAGACGTTCGCCGATGGACTCGTCGTGGCGGCCGTTCATCGACTCTTCGGCGGGCGAGACGTTCTCGACGTTCAGCTTGGTCACCTGCGGCGTGGACGGCTGGGACTGCCGGCCGGTGTCCTTGGCGCTGGGGGAGGCGCCGCCTTCCGAGCCGTCGCTGCGGGAGATCGCCCAGGCGCTCAGGCCGACGATGACGGTGAGCGCCGCGGCGGCTATGCCCAGCAGGGCGCGGTTGCCGCCGGGGAGGCCGCCGGGCCCTCCGGAGAGTGGACGGCCCGAGCCGAGCGACCCGGCCTGGGTGGTGCGGCTGCCGACACTGGAATGCCGGCCCGTGGCGTGGCGCGCGGGGCGGCGCCCACCGGGAGGGTCCGGGACGGTCCGCTGTGGTGACCCGGCCGTGGGAGGGCGCCGGGCGTGGCGGTTGACCTGCCGGGGACGGGTCGGCGGCGGCTGCTCGTGCTGCCGGGACGACGATGAGGACGACCGCTGAGCCTGACCCGAGGCGGGCCTCTGGGGCGGCGCCGGATGGGTGTTGAGTCCCGCGAACAGCGGCAGCGGGGTGCGCGGGACGCCGCGCAGGGCCTTGGCGAGCGCGGTGGGGTCGGCCAGCGGTTCCTGGCCGGGGACCTCGATGCCCAGGCAGCGGCACACGATCGAGTCCACGGCGAGGGGGACACCGGCGCGTAGGCGCCGCGGTGGCAGGGGCATGCCCTCGGCGTCGTTCGACGGGGCGGCCGGCAGGGACGAGCGGTCGGGGTCGAGGGGCCAGTGCGCGGTCAGCGCGGCGTAGAGCAGGCCGCCCAGGGACCGGACGTCCTGCTGGGCGGGGTCCTCGGCGTAGCGGTCCGCGAGGACGGCGTCGGTGGCGACGCCGAGCAGCTTGACCGTGCCGCCGTTCGTCCACACCAGGTCGCGCGGGGACAGGCACAGGTGGGCCAGGCCGCCCTCGTGCGCGGCGGCGATCGCCTCGGCGGCCTCGTAGAGGAGGGTGGTGGCGCGGCCCGGCTCCAGCGGTCCCTTGCCGAGCATCTGCTCCAGGGTCTCGCCCACGACCCACTCGCTCACGACATAGGCGTTCTCGCCGCTGTCGTCGGCGTCGAACACCTGGGTCAGGCGGGGGTCGGTGAGCCGGCTGGCGGCGCGGGCGGAGGTGACCACCTCGTGGACGCGGGGGAAGTCGGGGTCGAAGGTCCGGACGGCCACGGCACGCGCGAGGATCTCGTCGATGGCCTTCCAGAGGGCGGAGCCACCCGCGTCGCTGATGCGCTCCTCGAGGCGGTAGCGTCCGGCGAGGCGGGTGCCGGGCTCGATGACGGACGTGCTCACAGCGTCCTGCACAGGTGGTCAGATCCCATGTTCGTGGCGTGGCAGCTTACGCCTCCGACCCTCCTTTTGTTTTCCCAGGGTGTCGCCCCGCAAGCCGTAGTCCCCAACATGGTAGTGCTTACTCAGTTGGGGAACCGACTTATCGGCGCGCGTCTCAAGTACTTTGTCACGCCTGTCTCACGGCGGCGAGAGATCCCACGGTTCAGGCGCTTCGCGCGCCGGCTTTCCGTGCCGCGAGGGTGGTGCGGTCGCCGTTCCGGCGGGTGGTGTCAGCCCCTTCCGGGAAGCCTCCGGGTGACCGTTGAGAGCATGGAACCGATTTCCTCGACCCTCATCATCCGCGCGAAGACCAGGTAGAGGAGCCCGCCGCCGGCGCTGCCGGCGACCAGGGCCAGCAGCCCGGAGTCGAGGCCGGTGCCGAGCGCCGCGTTCACGACCGCGTGCGTCGCGTACGCGAAGCCGATCAGCGGCCACAGCGCCACCACCAGCTTCAGGTACGCGACGAAGATGCGGCGGCCGTCCATCCCGCCCAGCCGGCGCCGCAGGACGAGCCAGCCGAGCGCCGCGCCGACCGTCTGCGCCACCGCGAACCCGCCCGCGATCCCGACGATGATCTTGTCGGTGGGCAGGAGCGCGTACGACAGCAGCGCCATCACGATGTTGGTGACGACCACGCCGACGCTGATGAACGCGGGCGTCCGGGTGTCCTGCATCGCGTAGAACACGCGGAGCATGAGCTGGTACGCGGCGAACGGCACCAGCGCCACCGCGAACATCCGGAGCACGTCCGCGATCACCTGCGCGTTCGCCACGGTGGTCTGCCCGTGCGCGAACAGCACGACGGCGATCTCCGAGGCGAGCACGCCCATCAGCCCGGCCGCGGGGAGGATCACCACCGAGCACAGGCGCAGGCCGTTGGAGAAGTCGTCGCGGACGTCCCGCATCCGGCCGCCCGCCGCGTGCTCGCTCATCCGCGGCAGCAGCGCCGTGATCACCGAGACGCCGATGATCGCGTACGGGAGCTGGAAGAGCTGGTAGGCGTTGAAGTACGGGGTGTACCCGACGTCGCCGAGCCCGTCCTTGCGGCCCAGCACGCCCGCCGCGTTGGCCAGCCGGGTGGTCACCGCGAAGCCGATCTGCGTGATCACGACGTAGGTCAGCGTCCAGACCGCCATCCTGCCGATCCGGCCCAGCTCGCCCTTCTTGAAGTCGAGCCGCGGACGCCAGCGGAAGCCCGAGCCGCGCAGCGACGGCCAGAGCGCGAGGGTCTGGAGCGTCATCCCGCCGATCGTTCCGGCTGCCAGCAGCGCCACCTGCCCGTTGGAGATCGACTCGGGTGTCACCCGTCCGCTGGCCACCACCAGGAACGTGGCGGCGGTGGCGCAGATGACGATGTTGTTGAGCACGGGCGCCCACATCGGCGCGCCGAACCGCTTGCGCGTGTTGAGGATCGCGCCGGAGAACGCGCTGACCCCCAGGAAGAAGATCTGTACCGCGAACAGCCGGGCGAACAGCACCGCCAGGTCCCGCTGCGCGCCCTCCATCGCGCCGCCGTAGATCGTGATGAAGACGGGGCCGAGGAGGACCGCCGCGGCCGTCATCGTCGCGAGCCCGGCGATGGCCAGGGTGAACAGGCGCTGCTCGTAGCGCGCCCCGTACTCGGGGTCCTGCTCCCTCGCCCGGACGATCAGCGGGACGACGACGGCGGTGAGGATCCCGCCGAGCAGCAGGTCGTAGATGATGAACGGGACGGTGTTGGCGGTGTTGTAGGCGTCCGCGAGCGCGCCGGTGCCGAGCGCGGCGACCAGCATCGCGGTGCGCAGGAAGCCGGTGATCCGGGACGCCAGGGTGCCGAGCGCCATGATCGCGCTGGAGCGCAGCACTCCGGTGACGCCGCCCCGCCTCTCCCCTCCGCCGCCTTCGGGCATGGGGGTCTGCGGGGTCTCCAGTTCGGCGGTCGCCTCCGGGGCTCCCGCCCCCGGCGCCACGCCGGGGAAAGCGCCGGGAGGCACGCCCACGCCCGGCGGCTGATTCGCCCCGGGCTGACCCGTGCCCGCGTAACCGGCGACCGCCGGCCGGCCCGGACCTGCACCCGCACCCGCGCCCGGATGACCCGCGCCCGCGCCCGGATGACCCGCACCCGGACCGGCGCCTGCGCCCGGGTAACCCGCGCCCGATCGGGCGGCGCCGGGGTGGCCCGGTTGGGGTTGCCCAGGGGACGGCTGCTGCTGCCGTGCAGGCGGATGGCCCATGCCCGGCTGGGGCGGAGCCGCCTGCGGACCCGGGTAGCCCGTCCCGGAGTAGCCCGCGCCCGGTTGGCCCGGACGAGGCAGGTCGCGTCTAGTCGGGGTCTCCGGGCTGGGTGCCTGGGGTGGTGTCGGGGCCGGAGGGTAGCCCGGTGTCGCTTGCGCGGCCGGGCCGCGGCCCTGGCTCGGGGTCTGGTTGCCCCACTCCTGGTTGTTCCAGCCCTGACCCTGGGGCGGCCCAGGGGGCGGCGGTGGCTGAGGTCGGCCCGGTGGTGGGGTGTACGGGGGTGGACCGGTCGGCGCCTGTTCCGGGTACCACTGCCGGCCGGGCGGCACCGCGGGCGGTTGGAGGGGGGAACGCGGCGGCATGGAACCCCGCCCCGGCTCCTCCGGCACGCCCGTCTCCGCCGCCGTCGGCCTGCCCGTCGCCGGGGGCGGGTCCGAGCCCGGCGGGGTCCCCGGCGAAGGGGGCTCCTGGTTCGGGGGTTCCGGCCGCCGCCGGTCCCGTTCCGGTCGATCCGTCACCGGCTGCCTCCGAATTCCGGCGGCGCCTCGCTCGCATGGCCCGCACTCCGACGCCCACGAAGAGTACGGCAAGTCCGCCACCGGTGATGAGCAAGGCCAGCCGCCCGTACCCGGTGGTGCGCACGGTGATGGTGGTGGTCGGTCCGAACGCCCGGTTGTCGGCGGTCCGCAGCCGCAGGTGCACCTGGACGTTGCCGTTGCCCGCCGACCTGATCGGGATCGGGCGGGTCACCTTCTGCTCGGGACCGAGCTCGATCACCTCGTCCTCGACCCGCCCGACCTGGAGCCGCGTGGTGTTCTCCGGGACGACCACGAGCCGCACCCTGATCGTCTGGTCGGGAAGGTCGTTGACGATGGTGATGGGGATGCGGCCGGAGCTGCCGGCGAGCGAGACCCTGCTGTTCTGGGACGTGATGATGCGGACCCGTCCCATGTCCCTGGCGATCCGGTCGGCCAGCGCCTGCCGGGTCGCCACCGCCCGCCTCTTGTGGCGGGCGCTCCCGCGCCAGTAGGACGACTCCATGCGCAGCACGGCGCGCGTGTAGTTCATCGTGACGGGGCTGACCATGATCCGGATGAAGCGCGCGGCCGAGCCGGCGATGTCGTCGACCCTCTCAAGGTAGGTCGCGTCCAGCTCGGCGGCCTCCAGCTCGTCCGGGTAGCCGCGGTAGTCCCGCTCCTGCGGCGGGGCGTTCACGATCTGCTCCAGCCGGGTCCGCTGCATCCAGACCGCGCCGGAGGTGTAGGTCAGCAGGTTCTTGGCGAACGCGGGGGACGGGTTCCAGCGGCGGTCGGGCACGATCACCAGCGAGCGGGCGACCTCCGGCGCCTCCGCGGCGATCATCGCGGTCTCGGCCAGGAAGCGCTGCTCGGCCAGCACCGCCGCGCCCGGCGCGCGGGTGTCGGCACTGACGATCTTGTTGAGGGTCTCGTCGTACACGATGGCGCGCCTCGGCCCGTCCCTGGTCGGCACCTGGGTGGTCGCGCTGGGCGTGTACCCCTGCGGGGGGTCGGCGAACGCGGCGCTGCTCATCACGAAGGCGCCGTTGCCGCCCAGCCGGCCGTGCGCTGCGAGCTGGTTCAGCGTGCCCTGGCCCGCCATCCCGGACGGCGGCCACGCGGCGTGGACGGTGGGCTGCCGCCCGAGCACCTGCCCGGCCACGCCGGTGTTGGCGTACGCGTCCGCCAGATGGCCGGACATGTTGTGGCGGACGAGCGCGACGGCGTCCGGGTCGGCGTACGGGACGACGAAGTAGGGGTCGCCCTTGGACGCCGTCTTCAACGCGTTCAGCCACTGCGCGGCGACGGTGCTCTTGGGTTTGCGGGTGCTTTCCTTGGCGCGCGGTGCCCGCACCGTGTACGACCCGTTCGCCATGGTCTGGACGTCGTCCAGCAGGGCGGGGTCGATCGACCAGGTGATGGGGGTGCCGGTCGAGGCGGCGGCCTGGACCAGGCCGTGCAGCCGGCCGCCGGGGGACATGTCGGTGGTGAGCCGGTCGCTGGTGAAGGTGTCGTCGGTGGTGCGGTGCTGCCGGTCGATGAGCGGCCAGATCCAGCCCACCGACAGCCGCTTGAAGTCGCGCCGCTCCGGAACGAAGGTGATGAACGTGTTGATCCCGGAGAGGACCTGCCCGTACTGGTTCACCACCTCGACGCCGATGGGGTAGACGCCGAACTCGCCGTACCCGACCGTCGCGGTGTTGGTGCTGAGCGAGAACGGCGCCGAGCCGCCCGCGGTGTCCACGGCGGGAAGCCGGCGCTGGTCGCCGATGCCGCGGAGCCAGGACGGCTGCCCGGCGGCGTACTGGGCGAGCTGGGTGCGGCTGGTCATCCGCGTCGCGGAGGTGCGCAGCCGTACCGAGACGCCCGGGAGGTCGCGGCCGGCGCGGTTCTGGACCGTGCCGGTGATGGTGATCTTGGACTTGGCGCCGGACGGCCCCGCGGTCTTCGGGCCGACCGTGCCCAGCACCAGCGACACCGGCGATTTGACGCGCGACACGGCGTGCGCGGCCGGCTCCCGGGCGGCGCCGGCCGTGGCCGGTGTGGCGCAGGTGAGCAGGGCGGCCAGCGCGACCGCGCGGATGACCGTTCTCACGCGCCGCCCACCGGGAAGCGGTCCACCGGGTCGTCCGCCGGTTCCGGTACGGCCGCCCGAGGACGGCGGGCGTCGGCTCCCCGGGTCGGTGCCGGGCGCGGCCCCCCGGACACCCCGGGCTTCGCCCACGTCGGAATCACGGGGTTGATGGTAGTCCCGGCGCCGCCGGGGTCAGGCCGGACCGCCCGTCCGCGACGAAGGATCGGGCCGCCGCGCGGGCGATCCGTCCCCTGCATGGGCCACCCCCAGATCGTCGGTGTCCGCCTCTGTGTGCCGACCTGTGTGCCGTCGTGCCCTGTCGCCGGGCATGCCCCCTACCCTGCCGCCTGGCATCTCACGTTTCCGTAAAAAGTTGGTGGTTCGTCAGTTCTCCGCTGATTGCGCGGGGCCGTCCGGCGGGATCAGCGCCGTGCCGGGACGGCTCCGTCCGGTCCGTCCGGAGGAAGGCGCGGGCGTTCCGGAGGGCACGGAAGGCATGGAGGCCAGCGGGACGGCCGAGGCGTGGGGCGCGGACCAGTCGCACAGGTGGACGGGTTCGGCGCGGCTCAGCGCGAACAGGTCGAGCGCACGGATCCCCAGTGCCGTCGAGGGCTCGCCGGTGGCGGTGTAGACGACATCGTCCACAGGAAGGCTCTCCACGAGCGTCCGGTCGATCAGCACCCGCACGCTGTCCGGGAGCAGCAGCGGGCACACCAGGTCCGCCGCGTACTCCGTCACCGTGTTGATCAGGTCGGCGCGGGCGGGACGGATCAGCCGCGCCGACACCGCCAGCCGCGCCGCCTCCGCCGACGGCTCGCTTCCCGCCGGGACGATCGCCGCGGTGAGGAAGCGCCGGCTCCGGTAGACGTCGTTGCAGGCGAAGACCCGGGTGGCCAGGCACCGCTCCGAGGGCAGGCCGAGGGCCCCCGGCAACTCGCCGGAACGGGAGATCGCGATGGGCAGCCTGACGATCTCGTGCTGGATCTCGCGTTCCAGGAGCGCGCGATGGATCGTGAGTGCGTCCTTCATCTTCAGCTCCGTCCCGCGGGGATCCTCCCCGCACACTCCGGTTCAGGTCACTCCCCGGCGCGCCCCGGATGCCCTTCCAGGGTGCGCCCTCGTGCCGTGCCGATGTACCGGTGCGCCCGATGGGCCGTCGTGCCGTCGTGCCGGACACAGGGATCCCGACATACCCTCGGAGTCTGGCTTCATCCCTCCCGCACCTCCCGCTCCTCCGCCGCCGGAGACGTTCTGCGCGCACTGGAGACGCGGTGAGGCGCGCCGCCGTGTTCCCCGCTACCGTTGACCGTCTTACGAGAGCACGGGCCGGTCCGATCGCGCGGGAGCCCATCCGGGTGCCCAGAACGTAACCCCGGGGATGGCGCCGTGGGAAGGGCTCGCTCACCTTCCACGGAGCCGGGTGCGCGGGTCGGCCCGAGTGGCCGGAGGATCCCGCTCCGCCGCCCCTCGTAACCCTTTTGTCAGCCGCTTAACGAGGAAATACGCTGGATGGCCGTGCCTCATCGCAACACTCAGCCCCAGTCGCAGCCGTCCCCCGCACAGCGCGTCGCGCTCGCCGAGCTGCTGCGCGGGATCGCCCCGGTCGCGGACGAGCTCGGCGCCAGGTTCGAGGCCGCGGGGCACGAGCTCGCGCTGGTCGGCGGGCCGGTCAGGGACGCGCTGCTGCGCCGTCCCGGCACGGACGTCGACCTGGCCACCGACGCGCCGCCCGACGAGGTCCTGCGGATCGTCGACGGCTGGGCCGACGCCCTGTGGACGATCGGGATCGACTTCGGCACGGTCGGGCTGCGCAAGGGCGGGTACCAGCTGGAGATCACCACCTACCGCAGCGAGTCCTACGACCCGCGCTCGCGCAAGCCGCAGGTGAAGTACGGCACGTCCCTCCACGAGGATCTGCGGCGCCGTGACTTCGCCGTGAACGCGATGGCGGCACGGCTTCCCGGGCACGAGTTCGTCGACCCGTTCGGCGGGCTCTCCGACCTCCAGAAGAAGGTGCTGCGAACCCCCGGCCGCCCCGAGGACTCCTTCGGCGACGACCCGCTGCGGATGCTGCGCGCCGCACGGTTCGCGTCCCAGCTCGGGTTCACCGTCGCGCCCGACGTGGTGAGCGCGATGACGGACATGGCGGAGCGGATCGAGATCGTGTCCGCCGAGCGGATCCGGGACGAGCTGTCCAAGCTGATCTGCGGCGAGTACCCGCGCAAGGGCCTGACGCTGCTCGTCGACACCCGGCTGGCCGACCACGTGCTGCCGGAGCTGCCCAAGTTGCGGCTGGAGATCGACGAGCATCACCGGCACAAGGACGTCTACGAGCACTCGCTGATCGTCCTGGAGCAGGCGATCGCGCAGGAGGAAGAGGGACCCGACCTGGTGCTGCGGCTGGCCGCGCTGCTGCACGACATCGGCAAGCCCAAGACCCGCCGGTTCGAGCCGGGCGGCCGGGTGTCGTTCCACCATCACGAGGTGGTCGGCGCGAAGATGGCGCGCAAGCGGCTCACCGAGCTTCGCTACCCGAAGGACGTCGTCTCCGACGTGTCCCGGCTCGTCGAATTGCATCTGCGTTTCCACGGCTACGGCACCGGCGAGTGGACGGACTCCGCCGTGCGCCGGTACGTACGGGACGCGGGCCCGCTGCTGCCCCGCCTGCACAAGCTGACCCGTGCCGACTGCACCACCCGCAACAGGCGGAAGGCCGAACGGCTGCGCCGCTCGTACGACGACCTGGAGGCGCGGATCGAGCGGCTGGCCGAGGAGGAGGAACTGGCCGCCATCCGTCCCGAGATCGACGGCAACGAGATCCAGAAGATCCTCGGCATCAAGCCGGGCCCGACGGTCGGCAGGGCCTACCGCTTCCTGCTGGATCTGCGCCTGGACCGGGGCCCCATCGGCAAGGAGGCCGCCGCCGAGGAACTGCGCCGCTGGGCCGCCAAGGAGGGACTGCTTCCCTCCGGCCCTTCATCGGACTCCGAGAACGACGCCTCCGCGGGCGACAAGGACGCGGCGACCCCCGACGACGGCCGGGGACAGTGAACGTGGAGCTCAGGCTCGGGCGGATGAGCCCCATGGAGACCGAGCGGCTGCTCGCCTTCGATCGCGACCACATCTGGCATCCGTACGGGCCGATGCCCGCGACCGCGCCCGTGTTCCCCGTGGTGTCGGCGTCCGGGGTGCGGATCACCCTGGCGGACGGCACGGAGCTGATCGACGGGATGTCGTCGTGGTGGGCGGCCGTGCACGGCTACAACCACCCCGCGCTGAACGCCGCCGTGACGAGTCAGCTCGGCAGGATGGCGCACGTGATGTTCGGCGGGCTGACGCACCCGCCCGCCGTGCGGCTGGCCGAACGGCTCGTCGAGCTCACCCCCGAGCCGCTGACCAAGGTGTTCTTCGCCGACTCCGGCTCGGTGTCGGTCGAGGTCGCGATCAAGATGGCGTTGCAGTACTGGCGGTCGCGGGGACGGCCCGAACGGCACCGGCTGCTGACGGTGCGCGGCGGCTACCACGGCGACACCTTCGGCGACATGGCCGTGTGCGACCCGGTGAACGGCATGCACCATCTGTTCACCGACGTCCTCGCGCGGCACGTCTTCGCGCCCGCGCCGCCGCTCGGCTACTCCGCCGAGCCGGACGGGACGTACCTCGCGGAGCTGAGCGACCTGGCCGCCGCGCACGCGCACGAACTCGCCGGAATCATCGTCGAGCCGATCGTCCAGGGCGCGGGCGGCATGCGCTTCTACGCGCCCGAATATCTGCGCGCGCTTCGCGACCTCGCGGACGAGCACGGGCTGCTGCTGATCCTGGACGAGATCGCCACCGGTTTCGGCCGTACCGGTGAGCTGTGGGGCTGCGACCACGCCGAGATCGCGCCGGACATCATGTGCCTCGGCAAGGCGCTCACGGGCGGGTACATGACGATGGCCGCGACGCTCTGCACCGACCGCGTGGCGCACGGGATCTCCACCGGCGAGGCGGGCGCGCTCATGCACGGCCCCACGTACATGGCCAACCCGCTCGCCGCGTCCGTCGCGAGCGCGTCGATCGACCTGCTGCTGTCCCGGGACTGGCGGGACGAGGTCGACACGATCGAGGCGATCCTGACCGCCGGGCTGGAGCCGGCGAAGGACCTTCCCGGCGTGGCCGACGCCCGCGTCCTGGGCGCCATCGGCGTCATCGAAACGCGCGAGCCGGTCGACGTCGCCGGCGCGCAGAAAATCGCGATGGATCACGGCGTGTGGCTGCGTCCGTTCGGTCGGCTGGTGTACGCGATGCCGCCGTACGTCTGCACGGAGGACGAGACCGAGCACATCGTCGACGCGATGTACGCCGTCGCCGAATCCCTCTGACGGAATCCCCGGAGAAATCCGGGGAACCGGCTACGGGACGGTGGCGGCGGCGCGTGACGTCAGGCCCCGATAAATCAGGGCGCCGATCCCGTACGCGGCGACGACGACGCCCAGCGTCGGGTACGAGACGCCGTCCACCGGGAGCCACCCCGCCGCCACGGCCGCGCCCGCCGCGAACGTCGCGTTGAAAAGCATGTCGTACACCGCGAAAACCCGGCCGCGGTACGCGTCATCGATCGCCTCTTGCAGGATCGTGTCGACGCACAATTTCACCCCTTGGGACACCACTCCGAGCGCGAACGCACCGGCCGCCCAGGGCGCCTCCGCGAACGGCGTGCCGAGCACGAGCAGCGACACCGCGCCGCCGCCCAGCAGCCACGCGATCCACGCCTGCTTGCTGATCCGGCGCACCACGATCGGCGTCACCAAGGCCGCCGCGAAGAAGCCCGCGCCGGACACGCCCAGCATCAGCGCGAACGTCGCCAGCCCGTCCTCGGGATCGGAGTTGAAATGGTTCCGGCACAGCAGCAACGTCGTGATGAGGACGATGCCGTACAGGAACCGGTGGAAGGAGATCGCGGCGAGCGCCAGCGCGGCCGGCCGGCGTCGCGCGATATGCCGGCCGCCGTCCACCAGGCCGTGCAGGACGTTCCCCAGCGCCTCCCGCGTCTGCACGGGCGCCTCGTCGAGCTGCGGGCCCAGCACCCGTCGCGGAAGCAGCGTCGCGACCAGGCCCGCGAGCAGGTACAGCCCGGCCGCCGCGAGAAGGATGAGCGCCGTTCCCCGGTCGCCCGCCCCGGAGACGTCCCGGAGCAGGTAACCGAGGCCCGCGCCGGCGAACGCGATGACCGTGCCCGAGGTCACCGAAAACGCGTTCGCCGTCACCAGATGCTCGCGCCGCACCACCTGCGGGAGCCCCGCCGACAGCGACGCGAGGAAGAACCGGTTGACGCCGAGCACCATCAGCACGCCGGCGAGGAACACGACGCCGTCCTCGCCCGCCGCCACCAGCGCCGCGATCAGCGCGACCAGCACGGCCCGGGTCACCGGCGTCCACACCAGGATCTGTCGGCGCTGCCACCGGTCGATGAGGACCCCCGCGAACGGTCCCAGCACGGAGTACGGCAGCAGCGTCACCGCGAACGCCGCGGCGGCCTTCCCCGCCGAGGTCTGCCGCTCCGGAGAGAAGAACACGTAGCCCGCCAGGGCGACCTGGAAGACCCCGTCCGTGAGCTGCGACGTGAGCCGTGTGGCGTACAGCCGGCGGAAGTCGCGCCCGCGAAGAATCTCCCTTAGCACGGCCTCACCCTACGTCCGAGCCGGGCACGCTCCAGCGTCAAGACCCGTCCCGAACCCACATCACGCGGTGCGAAGGGCGGGGTTCTAGCGGGACAGGTAGAGCATCGTGTAGTCGTAGCCCGCGGCGGCGGGGAGGAAGAAGGCGTTGCCCACGCGGCTGCTGTGGAAGAGGGGCATGGCGCGGGCGAGCAGGGGGACGATGGCGGCGTCCTCCATGATCTTCTGGTCGGCCAGGCGCCAGAAGCCGCCGGCGCGTTCGGCGTCGCGGGCGGTGAGCGCCGCGTCGATGAGCCCGTTGACCTCGGCGTTGTCGTAGCCGCCGTAATTGGTGGAGCCGGGCCCGTAGGTGCGGCCGTCGAACAGCGGCTGGATGATCGAACGGCCGTTGTTGCCGTACCAGTCGGGGGTCCAGCCGGGCGCGGCGATGTCCCAGGCGCCTGCGAGGGTCCGCGACGGGGTGGAGATCGTCTTGCCGTAGAAGGTGCCGCCCGAGTCGGCGGACAGCTCGGCCTCGACGCCGCACGCCCTGAGGTTCGCCTTGAGGGATTCTGCGATCAGCTTGTGCACGCTGTTGGTGCGGTACGGGAACTTCAGCTTCAGCCCGTTCGGGTACCCGGCCGCGGCGAGGAGCCTCCGGCAGCGGGCCGGGTCACCGGCCTCGCCCGGGGTGGCGTACCTGTTGGACGGCGCGTACCCGGAGTTGCCCGGCGGGATCACGGTGTGCAACGGCTGGGCGACCTCCGGGCCGCCGACGAGCTTGATGAGGGCGGTGCGGTCGACCGCGTACTGCAGGGCCTGGCGGACGGCGCGCTTGCCGAGCGCGCCGCCGTTGTTGGGACTGCGGATGTTGAAGACCAGGTACGGGCTGTTGGACGGGGTCCGCCGGATGGCGAAGCGCGGGTCGCGGTCGCGGCGCAGGCGCGGCATGGCGGAGGTGGGCACGGGCTGGTCCCAGGACAGGTCGGCGGTGCCGGCCTCCAGTTGCTGCTGAACGGCCTGGGGCGAGTCCTGGCCCAGCGTGATCTGGATCTTGTCCACATAGGCTGCCCGCAGCGGGTCGGTGTCGCGGCGCCACACCGGGTTGCGGCTCAGCACGTACGAGCCGCCCGGCCGGTACTCGGTGATCTGGTACGGGCCGTTGG
Source organism: Actinomadura sp. SCN-SB (assembly GCF_043906805.1). NCBI lineage: Bacteria > Bacillati > Actinomycetota > Actinomycetes > Streptosporangiales > Thermomonosporaceae > Actinomadura > Actinomadura sp. SCN-SB. The sequence goes on from NZ_JBIMPP010000098.1 coordinate 16,246, forward strand.
AGATGGTGTGCTGCCGGAACTCGGCGCTGTCGGGAACGTACTGGTCGTACTCCCGAGGCGCGGGAGCGGCGAACTGGAGCGAGACGAGGTTGAGGAAGTCGCTGGCGGGTTCCTTCAGCCGGAACCTCAGCGTGTGGTCGCCCCTGGCGGTGATGCCTTCGATCTGGTGGCCGTTCTGGTAGGCGGCGATGGCCTTGGCGCTCTTGGCGTCGACGTTGGCGAAGCCGTCGCAGTAGGCGGCCATGCCCTTGATGGTGGAGGTGTAGTACACCTTGCCGCCGGACGGGGACGCCGGGTTGCACAGGCGCTTGAATCCGCGCACGAAGTCGGCCGCCACCACGGGACGGGGCGGCTTGGTGTTCCACAGGACGCCTCGGCGCAGCTTGATGGTGTACGTGCGGTGGTCCTTGCTGATGCCGCCGTTCTCGCGGGTGGGGAGTTCGGCGGCGAGGTCGGGGCGCAGCGGGATGGTCTCGGAGAAGTTGTTGGACGCCTTGTTGCCGAAGAGGGTGCGGGCGAACGTCCGGGTGAGGCCGTACGCGCCGACGCTGTTGGCGCTGGCGGTGTCGAGGTGCTCGACGTCGGAGGAGCCGACGATCCGCAGCGTCCCTCCTGGCTTGGGAGGACCGGTGGGGATCCCGACCGGGTCACCCGGGCCGCCGCAGCCGGCGAGGCCGAGCCCGAGGCCGAACCCGGCGCACACCGCCGTCGCCTTGAGCGTTCCGCGTGCCATGACCGTCCTCCGCTCGGGCCCGTACCGTCCCCGTCGTCACCCGTCCGCATCATCACTTTGGGTGCCAGGTTAGAGCCAGAGCGTGACAAAAATGTCCCACATCGGTGTTTTCCTTTGAGGTTTCTCCGGAGACGGAGAGGCGCCCCGGCGATGGAGTCCATCGCCGGGGCGCCTGGCACGCCGCCATGTGAAGCCCTGTTAAGGCCCTGTGAGGCCGTGCGAGGCCCTGTGCAGGGCTCTCAGCGAGCGACCTCGCCGCGGATGAACTTCTCCACGGCCTCGCGGGCGTCGTCGTCGCTGTACTGCTCGGGCGGCGACTTCATGAAGTAGGAGCTGGCCGACAGGATCGGGCCGCCGATGCCGCGGTCCTTGGCGATCTTCGCGGCGCGGACGGCGTCGATGATGACGCCGGCCGAGTTCGGCGAGTCCCAGACCTCGAGCTTGTACTCCAGGTTGAGCGGCGTGTCGCCGAACGACCGGCCCTCCAGCCGCACGTAGGCCCACTTGCGGTCGTCCAGCCACGGCACGTGGTCGGACGGGCCGATGTGCACGTCGGCCTTGGCCATCTCGTGCGGGATCTGGGACGTCACCGACTGCGTCTTGGAGATCTTCTTGGACTGCAGCCGCTGGCGCTCCAGCATGTTCATGAAGTCCATGTTGCCGCCGAAGTTGAGCTGGTACGTGCGCAGCAGCTCGACACCGCGGTCCTCGAACAGCCGGGCCATCACCCGGTGCGTGATGGTCGCGCCGACCTGGGACTTGATGTCGTCCCCGACGATCGGGACGCCCGCCCGGGTGAACTTCTCGGCCCACTCGGGGTCGGAGGCGATGAACACCGGCAGCGCGTTGACGAACGCCACGCCCGCGTCGATGGCGCACTGGGCGTAGAAGCGGTCGGCCTCCTCCGAGCCCACCGGCAGGTACGACACCAGGACGTCGGCCTCCGCGTCCCGCAGCGCCTGCACCACGTCGACCGGCTCGGCGGCGGACTCCTCGATGATCTCGCGGTAGTACTCGCCGAGGCCGTCGAAGGTGTGGCCGCGCTGGACGGTCACGCCGGTCGGCGGGACGTCACAGATCTTGATCGTGTTGTTCTCGCTCGCGCCGATGGCCTCGGACAGGTCCATGCCGACCTTCTTCGCGTCCACGTCGAACGCCGCGACGAACTCCACGTCACCGACGTGGTAGTCGCCGAACTGGACGTGCATCAGACCCGGGACGCGCGTCTCGGGGTCGGCATCCTTGTAATACTCGACGCCCTGGACGAGCGACGCGGCGCAGTTGCCCACACCGACGATGGCGACGCGCACCGAACCCATCCGGTTGCTCCTTCTCCTGTAGCGGGAACATGGGGTGTCCATCACCCGGCCCCTCGCGGCGGGCCGCAGAGCGCTGATCGCTCAGCGGCGCTGCTCGCGGGGCATGTTCCGGTCCTTGTTGGTGTTGTCGGGTGACTCTGGGGAGGTCGTGCCTTGAGCGGTCTCGCGGGCGGGACGGCCGGTCTGCCCGGTGCCTTCGACCCGCGCCTGCTCGGCCTGCTCGGCCCGCTCCCGTCCGATCAGCTCGTTGAGCCAGCGGACCTCGCGCTCGACGGATTCGAGCCCGTGGTTCTGCAGCTCAAGGGTGTAGCTGTCGACTCGTTCGCGGGTACGGGCCAGCGCGGCCCGCACGCTCTCCAGCCGTTCCTCCAGCCGGCTGCGCCGCCCTTCGAGGATGCGCAGCCGTACGTCGGCCCGGGTGTGCGAGAAGAAGGCGAAGTGGACGCCGAACCCCTCGTCCTCCCAGGCCGCCGGGCCGGCCTCGGCGAGCAGCTGCTGGAGCCGCTCCTTGCCGTCGGCGGTCAGCTTGTAAACGATCTTCGAGCGGCGGCTCTGCAGGGCCAGCGCGACGTTCGGGCCCTCCGGCCGGTCCTCCACGATCAGCCCTTTGGCGAGGAGCTGCTTGAGGCACGGGTACAGGGAGCCGTACGAGAACGCGCGGAACATGCCGAGCAGTGCGTTGAGCCGCTTGCGCAGCTCGTACCCGTGCATGGGGGATTCGTGCAGGAGGCCGAGCACGGCGAGCTCCAGCACTCCCGCGCCCTTCCGGCCGCCCATGCGCTCTCCCCTTCCGCGGAGCCGTGACCCTCAGGATCGCCGGGCCGCCGGAGCGGCCCGATAGGATTCTCTGATGTATCAGCGGTACGTATCGACCTAATGTATCGAGTCGATACATCGCCAAGATACGTACCCGGTCGGCGATCTGGCAAGTGCGTGCTTCATCACATCCGTCACGTCCGGCGCACGGTCGGTGACGTGACGTCCGCTACACCCCCGCCCGGCCCGGGTTCCCGCGCCGCCGGTGATCTCCACAATCGCCGGGGTCGGTCGTACCCTGCTGCCATGAGGCGGCGGCCGAGGCAGATCGTCGACTATGGCCTGGCCCGCAGGGCGGCGCTGGCCGAGTTGCGCTCCGGCCATCTGACCAGGGCCGACGCCTGCGACGCCCATCCGTACCTGCTGCGCGCGGCGCGCTACCACGGGGAGGCCACGGACGAACGTTGTCCGGTCTGCCGGAAAACCCGGCTGACGCACGTCACCTACGTCTACGGTGATGAGCTGGGACGCTACGCGGGCCGGGTCAAGGCGACCGCCGAGCTTGCGGAGATGGCGGGTAAATACGGAGAATTCAGGGTTTATGTGGTCGAAGTGTGCCAGAGTTGCGCATGGAACCACCTGACGGTGTCGTACGTTCTCGGCCACGGAGACGAGCCCCGCAGCCGGCGGGGGTGACGTCATGGCGGTCCCGCGGCCAGCGGGAGCCCGCGGGTCGAGAAAAGGTTCGACGAGCTTGGCGGTCTCCCGCTCACCCGCCTGCACAGTACTCTTCGGACGACGCACCAGCCGTTAACCCCGTTGATGAGGTCGCGTGAGTAATCCAAGCCAGCCCCGACCAGTACCGAGGTCGCCGCGGCCGGGCGGGCAGAACGTTCCCCGCCCCGGTCGATCCGGCGCACGCAGCAGGCAGGGAGCCGTGTCCGGCTCCCAGATGCCCGGCCGTCCCTCGGCCCGCCGTCTGGGCGGCGGACCTGGCCGCCCCGGCGGGCCGCGCGGCGGAGCACCCGGCGGACCCAGGGGCGGCGCCCCTGGCGGGCCGCGCGGCGGCGCGCCGGGAGGCGGCGGGCGTCGCGGCATGGGCCCACCCGGGCCGCCTGGACCTCCCGGAGGCGGCGGTCGCGGTGGCGGCGGTGGACGCGGCGGTGGCGGCGGCTCCCACGGATTCTGGGAGGGAGTCCCCGGCGACGACGACCGCAGAGGCATGGGCCGCCTGCGCCGTGGCGCGGGAGGCGGCTCCGGCGGCCGCTTCGGATCCGGTGACGGCGAACGCACCGGCTGGCGCCGCTACATCCCCAACTGGAAGGTCGTCACCGGGGTCTTCGGCTTGGCGTTCCTCGGCCTGCTCACCCTCATCGGCGTCGCGTACGCGCAGACGCCCGTCCCGTCGGTCGGCAACTCCGACGCGACCAAGACGGCCGCGATCTTCTACTACTCCGACGGCAAGTCCGAGATCGGCCGCATCGGCAAGAACCGCGAGATGGTCACCCTCGACAAGGTGCCCAAGCACGTGCAGGAGGCGGTGATCGCCGCCGAGAACCGCAGCTTCTGGACCGACAGCGGGTTCTCCCCCAAGGGCCTGTCCCGCGCGATCTGGGTCAACCTCACCGGCGGCGAGACGCAGGGCGGCTCGACCATCACGCAGCAGCTGGCCAAGAACTACTACCTCACGAACGAGCGGACGATGAGCCGCAAGTTCAAGGAGATGTTCATCTCCCTGAAGCTTGAGGACCAGCTGGGCAGCAAGGAGAAGATCCTTGAGCAGTACCTCAACACCGTGTACTTCGGCCGCAACGCCTACGGGATCCAGGCCGCGTCGAAGGCGTTCTACCGCAAGGACGTCTCGAAGCTGAACCCGGGTGAGGGCGCCCTGCTCGCCGCCATCATCCAGCAGCCGGGCCGGTTCGACCCCGCCAGCGAGGACCCGGACCTGGTGCGCCAGACCAAGGCCCGGTACCAGTACGTGCTGGACGGCATGCGCAAGACCGGCCAGATCAGCGAGGCCGACTACCAGAAGTACTACGGCGAGATGCCGCCGACCGCGACCAACTCCATCGAGACCTACGGCGGCCAGCGCGGCTACATGATCAAGCGGGCCATCCTGGAGTTGCAGCGCGACCAGGGCATCACCGAGCAGCAACTGCTCGACCAGGGCCTGCGCGTCACGACGACGTTCAACAAGGCGAAGATGGCCTACGCCAAGCAGGCCGTGGAGAGCGTTCTGCCCACCAAGCCGTCCAAGCTGCTCAAGCAGAACATCCGGACGGGTTTGGCGTCGGTCAACACCTCCAACGGCGAGGTCGAGGCCATCTACGGTGGCCCCGACTATCTGAAGCAGAGCTTCGACAACGTCTGGCGTGGCTCCGCGCAGGCCGGTTCGGCGATGAAGCCGTACGTGCTCGCCACCGCGCTGGAGAAGGGGTACAGCCTCAAGAGCACCGTCGAAGGCCGCTCCGGGGTGCAGTTCAACGGGGCGGGCGACGTGGTGCCGCGCGGCACGCCCGGCGCGCTGGATCCGATCCGCAACAGCCACAACAGCCCCGGCGCCGTCGACCTGGTCAAGGCCACCCGCGAGTCGACCAACACCGCGTTCGTGCAGCTCGCGCTGAAACTCGGCGTGCCCGAGGTCGTGAAGAGCGCCGAGAAGGCGGGGATCTCCCCCGACATGGTCGAGCCTTACAAGGGGCAGGCCGGTCTCGCGCTGGGCATCAACGACATCCGGCCGATCGAGCAGGCGGCGGGGTACGCGGTCTTCGCCAACGGCGGCACCTACTACCAGCCGCACGTGGTGAAGAAGGTCAGGCCCAAGGACAGCGACGCCGACTACAAGAAGCTGACGTGGAAGAAGACCGAGAGCGTCTTCAGCACCAACGTCACGCGGGACGTCACCTACGCCCTGCAGCAGGTCGTGGGTCCGGGCGGCACCGCGCCATCCGCCAAGCTCGCCGACCGTCCGGTGGCCGGCAAGACCGGTACGACCGAGAAGAACGTCGCCACCTGGTTCGTCGGCTACATCCCGAAGATCTCCACCTCGGTGACGCTGTTCAACGACAAGAAGAAGACGCTGTCGCTGGACGGGCAGTCCGAGATCGTCGGTGGTGGGCTCACCGCCAAGATCTGGAACGCCTACATGACCAGGGCGACCCGTGGCACGCCGCCGGAGCAGTTCGCCCCGCCGGCCTTCGGCGGCAGGATCGAGCAGTGGGCGAAGCCGCCGAAGCCGAAGGAGGACGAGGAGGAGGACGAGCGCGACGACAGGCGCCCGCCCTACTGCAACAACCCGCGCTTCCAGAACCTCCCGCAGTGCCAGGACCCGAACCGGCCGGGCGACGGGGGCCAGAACGGCGAGTTGCCGCCGTGCGTCAACTACCCGATCGTCGCCAACTGCGACCCGAACAAGCCGCCGCAGGACGACCCGCGGGACGACAGCCTGTGGTGCCAGCACCATCCCAACGAGCGGGTCTGCAAGAACGAGGATGACGACGGCGGCGGTGGCCCCGGTGGCGGTGATCCCCGGCCGGGATTCCCGCAAACGCAGTCGCTGAGCCGACGAGAATGATCGGCGGACGGCGCTAGGTCGCCGCACCGCTCGATCGGCACACGGCCGGTCCCGTCCCGCGGAGGGACGGGACCGGCCGTCTTTTTCGTGACAGGTACGTCTTTTTCGTGACGAGCGCGGTGTGTTGGTGCGCGTCCAGGTCAGGCTGTTGTGGCGTTCGATCCGGTCAATCGCGCCTCCGCGGACCTCGCCTCCGCCGGCCCCGGGGTTACGCTCGAAGCGACGCACAGCCCTGACCAGGTGGCGAGGTCGCGCGTGAGGTACCGAGGCCCGGACGGGCAGGATCACCCCGCTGAGTCCGAACCGGCGGAACTCACCAGAGCCGCCATGGGCGCGAGGCTCGCCAGGGCCGCCGCTGCCGCCCGGGACTCGGGGAGCCGCGGGCATGCGGCCGCCCGCGGCCTCCTCACGCGGACACGTTTCTGGACTCGCTATGCGTTCACGCGCACGCGCTTCTGGACACGCAACCTGCTGAGGCACCTTCGTTCCCGCGCTCGCGTCGTTCTGAGGAGGCGGCCTCGTCCGCCTAAGGAACGTCCGGCCGGTCCGGTGCCTGTTCCAGGACGTCAGGTGTGGCCGCCGCCCGTCCCTCCGGTGATGCCCGGACGGCCACCGGCACCGGCAAGGCCGGAACGTCCACCACCCCGGCGAGGACGGAAGCGCCCGAAGAGACCGAAGGGCCGGGAACGGCGGTCCGGGCGTGGCAGGCGCCGCCGCATCCTGCCGTCATGGACGTCGATCCTGACCGTGATGAGCGGGCTGATGGTCGCCGGCGCCACGCTGATCGCGGTCGCGTACGTCTCCACCCCGATCCCGTCCGAGGCGCAGGCCGCGGCGGTCGCCCAGGAGTCGGTCATCTACTACCGGGATGGCACGACCCCGATCGCCCGGATCGGGATGCACCGCGAGAGCGTCCCGATCGAGCGGATCCCGAAGGTCGTCCAGCACGCCGTGCTCGCCGCCGAGGACCGCGACTTCGAGAACGGGCACGGCGTCTCCCCGACCGGCGTCGCCCGCGCCCTGTTCAAGACT
>NZ_JBIMPP010000099.1:0-23605 GCF_043906805.1 Actinomadura sp. SCN-SB
AAGGGGCTGAGGTAGTCGGGGCCTGCTTATGGCAGGTGCGAGCGGCGCTTCTCGGCTGGCGGCTCGCTTTGCGATCAGGGTTTTGCTTCGTTCGGCGCCCCTGCTTTCGGGCGCGATCGTGACGCTTGGGGCGAGGGTTCGGGCTTGGCTCGGATTTTTGGGGGTGCGTGTCACGTTTTGGGGGTGGGGGGCGTCGTGCATGGCGAGACCTGCGTGAGTGGAGGAGTTCGTCATGAGCCGCATCTCTCTTGACCCGCCGCGGACACTGCGTTACCGGCTGCTCTCCTGGTTCTCGCGTCGTAAGTTCGGGGCCGAGCTGGATCCCGCTCGGGCGATGGGGCATCACCTGGGGGTGGTGACCGGGTACGGGATGCTGGAGATGTCCGTGCTGCGCTGGAACGCGGTGCCGCATCGGCTCAAGGACCTGGCCGTCATGGCGTCGGCGGTCAAGATCGGTTGTTCCTGGTGCGTGGACTTCGGGACGTGGGAGTCGGTGACGCGCGGGATCCCGTTGGAGAAACTGGAGGCCGTTCCGCGGTGGCGCGAGAGCGACCTGTTCGACGAGGACGAGCGGCTCGTCCTGGAGTACGCGGAGGCGATGACGGCGGACCCTCCGGTCGTCACGGATGAGCTGATCGAAGGACTTCGCCGGTACCTGGACGAGCGGCAGCTGGTGGAGCTGACGATGATGGTGGCCCTTGAGAACCTGCGGTCGCGGTTCAACGCGGCGGCGGGCCTGACGGGCCAGGGGTTCAAGGACCGCTGTGAGGCGGTACCGGTCGGAGTGAAGCTCGGAAAGGTGTGAACGTGGGGGTCGCTTCGCTGGAGGAGGTCTTCCAGGAGTACCGCGACCTGTTGTTCGCGGTGGCGTACCGGATGCTGGGGACCGCCGCGGACGCCGAGGACGCCGTTCAGGACGCCTGGCTGCGCTGGTCGGCCGCGGACAGGTCCGATGTGGAGGATCCGCGGGCCTACCTGGTGCGGATCACGACCAACCTGGCGCTGGACCGGCTTCGGTCGGCCCAGGTGCAGCGGGAGACGTATGTGGGGCCCTGGCTGCCCGAGCCCATGCTGACCTCGCCGGACGTGGCGGAGGAGGCGGAGCTGGCCGAGTCGGTGTCGATGGCGATGCTGGTGGTGCTGGAGACGCTCAGCCCCTTGGAGCGGGCCGTGTTCCTGCTCAAGGAGGTGTTCGGGTTCCCGTACGCGGAGATCGCGCAGGCGCTGGACCGTTCGGAGGCCGCCGTGCGGCAGGTCGGTACGCGGGCCCGCAAGCATGTGGAGGCACGGCGCCCCCGGTTCGCCATCGACCCGCGGGAGCGGCGGACGGTGACCGACCGGTTCGTGGACGCGGCGCTGGGCGGCGACCTCAACAAGCTGATGGAGGTGCTGGCCCCCGATGTCGCGCTGTGGACGGACGGCGGCGGCAAGGTCAAGGCGGCGCGGCGGGTCATCTACGGCGCGGACAAGGTGGCGCGCTGGGTGGCGGGGGTCACCGGCCGGCCGTACGCGGGGGTGCAACCCGAGGACATGCGGATCCGGAGCGCCGACATCAACGGCGTGCCGGGCATCGTGGTGGACGGGCCCGAGCGGCCAATCTGCACCATCACCGTGGACGTCGACGAGCGGGGGAGGGTGGCGGCCGTCCACGTCGTCGCCAATCCCGACAAGCTGCGCGCCATCACGGCGAACAGCGAGCTGCCGATGTAGTCAGCGGTCCGCCTTGCGGCGTTTGGCGCCGAACATGCGCGGGACCCGGCCCGCCGTGGTGGCCGGGCTCGGGACGGGGCGCACGGTCGCGTAGTCGCCCGCGTCCCGGCCCGGCTCCTGCGTCACCTCGCCGGTCGGTGTGAGGCGGACGATGTACGACTCCTCCGCCCAGCGTTCCAGTCGCCCTTCGTGCGTGGCGGCGTTGAGGCGTTCCTTGGCGAGCAGCGGCGCCACCTCGTCCCAGAGTTCCGTGCCGGGCTCGACCTGCTCGACCGCGGCGACGAAGGTGATGAGGCGGCCGCGCTTGTCCTTGCTGGGAAGGGTCACCGGCACGGTCCGCGCCTCGGGGAGGCCCGGCAGGGGCTGCTCGCCCTCGCCGCCGGTCAGGACGTACAGGGAGCCGTCGTGCCACAGATGCCAGGCGGCGCGCGGCTGCGGCAGGCCGGGCAGGTCCAGCCACACCAGCCCCGACTTCTTGGCCGCCTCCTCCACCAGCGCCGACCATTCGCTCATACCGGCAGAGTGTCACATGAGCCCGCTGGATAGCATCCGCTGCATGCGATCGCGACGTACCACCCTGGCGGTTCCCGGGAGCAACCCCCGCTTCATCGAGAAGGCCCAGGGGCTCCCCGCCGACGAGGTCATGCTCGACCTGGAGGACGCGGTGGCGCCCGGCGCGAAGGAGAAGGCGCGGGCGAACGTGGTGGCCGCGCTGAAGGAGGGCGACTGGACCGGCAAGGTCCGGGTGGTGCGGGTCAACGACCTGGAGACGCACTGGGCGTACCGGGACGTGATCGAGGTGGTGGAGGGCGCGGGCGCCGCTCTCGACTGCGTGATGCTGCCGAAGGTGAGCGACCCGTCCCACGTGCGGTGGCTCGACCGGCTGCTGACCCAGATCGAGCGCGCCATGGGGTACGAGGTCGGCCGGATCGGGATCGAGGCGCAGATCGAGGACGCCCGCGGCATGGTCGCGGTCGAGGCGATCGCGGCGTCGTCGCCGCGGCTGGAGTCCCTGGTGCTGGGGCCCGGCGACCTCATGGCGTCGATCAACATGAAGACGCTGGTGGTGGGGGAGCAGCCGCCCGGCTACACCGAGGGCGACGCCTACCACTACATCCTGATGCGGATCCTCATGGCGGCCCGGGCGCACGATCTGCAGGCGATCGACGGACCGTACTTCAACGTGCGGGACGTGGAGGCGTTCACGCGGGTGGCGCGGCGGTCGGCGGCGCTGGGGTTCGACGGGAAGTGGGTGCTGCACCCGTCCCAGATCGAGGCGGGCAACGCGGTGTTCTCACCTTCACAGGAGGATTACGACCGGGCGGAGCTGATCCTGGACGCCTATGATCACAGCACCAGGGTGGAGGGGCGCGGCGCGGCGAGGCTCGGCGACGAGATGATCGACGAGGCGTCCCGGAAGATGGCTCTGGTCGTCGCCGCCAAGGGACGGGCGGCGGGGCTCAAGCGGACCTCGGTGTTCGAGCCCCCGTCGGCCTGACGGCGCGCGCCGGCCCGTACGCTTTGTGTGAGGACCAGCATTTCGCCTGGCAGGGAGGTCTGGCGTGTCGGATCCGGCGGACAGGGACTGGGCCCCGCCCGATCCGGGCGCGGTGAACCGGAGGCCCGAGCGGGCCGAGCCCTCCCCTGAGAGCGCCGCTCCGCGGCCTCCCGCGGGTGCCTACCCGGCGCCCTATCCGTACCAGTACGGGCAGTACGGGCCGCAACCACCCTTCGTGAGGGGCCAATGGACGGTGCCGACCCCGGCCGGGTCCCCGTACCACAGGATGGCGCGCACGGGGGCGCACCGCTGGTGGCGGCCGCTGGTGGGGACGGTCGCCATCCTGGTGGGCGGCTTCGCCATGGTGCTCGTCCTGGGCGTCGTCGCGCTGATCGTCTCCAGCCTGATCACCGGTGAGCAGCCGAACCTGGAGGGGACCGGCGACTCGATCCTGGGCAACGAGCTGGCCGACCTGGGCCTCAACCTCGCCACGCTGGCCGTCTTCCTGCCGTTCGCCCTGCTGGTGCCCTGGCTGGTGCAGCGGCGGCGTCCCGGCACCGTCTCCTCGGTCGTGGGACGGCTGCGCTGGCGCTGGCTGCTGGTCTGCGCGGGCCTGGCGATCGCGTTCTGCGCCGTGTCGTTCGGGACGTCGTGGCTGGCGGACCTGGCCGTGGACGATCCGGCCGAGGCGAACGAGCGGTGGGTGGGCTGGGGCCGTTTCCTGGCGGCGGCGGCCGTCATCATCCCGCTGGTGCCGTTCCAGGCGTCCGCCGAGGAGTACGTGTTCCGCGGCTGGCTGTTGCAGGCGGTCGGCGCGTGCACCCTGGAGACCGCCCGGGGACGCATCGGGCGGGCGCTCAGCGTCGTGTTCCGCACGCCCTGGCCGGGGATCGTGGTCGGCGGGGCGCTGTTCACCTCCGGCCACGGGTACACCGGCTGGGGGATCCTCGACATCTTCGCGTTCGGCGTGATCGCGGGCTGGATCACGGTGCGCAGCGGCGGTCTGGAGGCGTCGATCGCGCTGCACGTGTTCAACAACTTCCTGGCGTTCCTGGCGCCGGCGGCGGTGGGCCGGCTCGACATCGTGCAAGGCGCGGTGCCGTGGCAGTACGTGGTGGCCGACGTGGTCCCGATGATCCTGTACGCGGTGGGGGTGCTCTGGCTGGTGCGGAGGCTGGGGATCGAGACGACCGTCCCCGGTCCGGCCGAGGCCGAGCCGGAGCCTATTCCGGCTGCCTCCGGACACTGAACGACTCGTACCGCGCGGTCGCGCCGCCGGCCGTGTCGCGGGAGATGGCGGCGACTCCCACCGCGCCGGGCCCGTAGGCGGCGCGGCGGTCGCGGAACGCGGCGACCTCGCGCCCGTTGACGAGCATCCGCAGCGCGGTGCCGTCGCCGGTGAACCGGCATTCCGCCTCGATCCGATTCTCCCCGGACCCGGCGGCGGCGCCCGGGGCGGCGCGGAACGGGACCAGCGTCCATCTGGCGCCGTCCCTGCCCTCCTTGGTGATCCCGGCGCGGCCGTCCGTCGTGACCGAGAAGGAATACCGGCTCTGCGCGTCGGTGACGGGCGTGCCCGCGCACCAGATCCCGTACTCGCCGGACCCCACCTGCATCCGCGCCGTCGTGGACATTCGGACGGAGGTCATCCGGTCCGCCCTCACCGGCGCGGTCGCCGCCATCCCCTGGCCGGGCAGCGGCTGGAGCAGGTAGCCGCCCTTGTAGTAGCGCGCCGTGCCGGCCGCGGTCACGGCGCGGGGCCAGTCGCCCTCGGTGTCGAACGACTCCTCGAAGGACGTGCCCGTCGTGGCGGTGCCCTCCGTCCCGTACGCCTGGTAGAGGGCGAAGCCCGCGACGGCCACGGCACCGGCGGCCAGCGCGGCCAGCGGGCCCCGCCCCAGCCGGAGCGCCGTGAGGCGGCCCGCCAGGCGGCGCTCCGGCGCCTCAGGGCCGTGGGTGGACGGCGGGGGCTCCGTCCCCGGTGCTTCGGACGGTCCGCCGCCTGAGGGCCGCTCCTCGGGCTTCTCGGGCTCCTCTAACGGCCGGTCCCGCTCCGTCGGGGGCACCGGGCCCAGCGCGCTCCAGCCGCTGCGCAGGACCGCTTTCGCGGACTCCCCGAGGGGACGGCCCGCCAGCTCGTCGATCAGCTCGCGGGCCCCGGGACGGCGTTCGGGCCGCTTGTCCAGGGCACCGGCCACCAGCGTGCGGAGCCGGCCGGGGAGGCCGCCGAGCCGCGGCTCCTCGTGCATCAGCCGGTAGAACATCACGTCCGGGGACGCCTGCCCGAACGGGGGCTCGCCGGTGCCCGCGAAGGTCACCACCGCGCCCCAGGAGAACACGTCGGCCGCGGGGGTCACCTCGTCGCCCGCGGCCTGCTCCGGGGCCATGAACGGAGGCGTCCCCATGGCCACGTTCCCGGTGATCGGTCCCGCCCCGGCCAGCTTGGCGATCCCGAAGTCGATCACCCGCAGGCCCTCGGGGGACAGGATCACGTTGCCGGGCTTGAGGTCCCGGTGGACGACCCCGGCCCGGTGGATCGCGTTCAGCGCCACGGCCGTCCCGACCGCGACCGACTCCAGCCGCGCCCCGGACAACGGCCCGTCCTCCTTCACCGTGTCCCAGAGGGTGCGTCCCTCCACGTACTCGGTGACGATATAGGCCACGTCCTCGGTGACGGCGTGGTCCACGACGGGGGCGGTGCAGAAGGGCGCGACGCGCCTGATCGCCTCCACCTCCCGCTCGAAACGGTGGGGGAAGCCCGGTTCGGCGACCCACGCGGGGTGCATCACCTTCACCGCGACGCGGCCTCCGTCCGGCGCCACGGCGAGGTACACCACGCCCATGCCGCCCGCGCCGAGCCGCCGCACCACCTCGTACGGCCCGACCCGGCGGGCGCCCGTCCCGCTCAGCTTGGTCAGCGTCCGGCTCCGTTCTGGTTCCGCGATGTTCGTGGTGTCCCCGTCGTCCCGGGGGACGGCTAGGGACGGGCGGGGTCGGCGGGGGCGACCGGGATCCGCGCGCCGTCGACCGTGACGGCTCCGGCGGCGGGGTCGAGCGGCGGCGCGGGGCGGGGTGTCCCCGCGAGGCTCACGACACCGACCTGGTCACCGCTGGGCAGCACGATCCAGCCTCCGACCAGGCGCGCGCCGCGCACCGCCGAGGTCGCGCGGTACAGGCCGGACGGGGCCTGCACGGCGGCGGCCTTGAAGGCGAACAGGCTGTCCTCGTCGAGGCTGGCCGCGCCGATCACGTTCGTTCCCTGGACCGATCCGGTGAGGATGCCCTTCGGGCCCTGCAACCGGATCAGCCCCTCGGGATGGACCTTGCCGCGCAGCCACGCCTCCAGCCGCCGCCCGTCGCAGACGTAGGCGATCGCGTTGGTGCCGCGGACGGTCATCGCCACGACGGCGCGGGAGTCCTTGGCGCGGGAGGCGTAGGTGGCGGTCACCGTCGGGGGGATGGACGGGGACGGGGGCGGCGGGGGAGAGGGGTTCCGCGCGGCGGTGCGCTCGGTGGCCGCGGGTTCGGACGACACCGTCCGGACCAGGACGAAGGTGCCCAGGGTGGTGAGGGCCAGCACTCCGGCCAGCAGCACCAGGAGCGACCCCGTCTTGCGCATCTTTCAACTCCACCAGCCGGTAGAGAAACGGGCAAGGGTGATGAACCAACCTCCATCGGGCAGGTGACAGTTGGCGTTCCGGTTGAACCCCCGGCGCCCGTCCGCCCGTGCGGCATCCTGGAGCCGCCGGTTCGCGGGGGGAGGGGAAGGGAACCGTCAGATGAGGCCCCAGGCGGTGAGGGCGTCCAGCAGTCCCGGCGTCGTCGGGAGATCGCGCAGCTCCGAGGGCGTGACCCAGCGGGCCTCCGCCGCGTCGTCGCCCGCCCGCAGCGTGCCGCCCTCCGCGGTCACCTCGAAGTCGTGGATCTCGTAGACCACGCCTCCCGGGCCGCGGCGTTCCACCGTGCCGACCAGCCCTCCCACGGACACCTCGAGGCCGGTCTCCTCCCGCAGCTCCCGAACGACGGCGGCCTCGTCGCTCTCGCCGGGCTCGACCCGGCCGCCGGGCACCGACCAGAGCCCGGACGACGGCGCCCGCCCGCGCCTGATCATCAGCATCCGGCCGTCCGCGTCCACCGCGATGCCGCCCACGCAGCGCACGGTGGCCCCCGCGCGACCTGCGACCTTCTCGCCGTCATCGTTCACGACCCTATTTTGTTCCCCTTTTCCCTCCTGTTGAGCTGCGCCAACTTGACGTGATAGCGGTCACACCGCACTGTTGGTAGCCATGAGGGCGGAGCCCACCTGCCCCCGCTGCGGCGGGCGGTTGCACGCGCCCAGTCTCTGGTCCAGCGACTGGAGCTGTGACGCGCACGGTGCGGTGCTGCCGAGGCAGCCCCCGAAACGCCCCAGCGCGGAAGGTCTCGCCGCCGTGCTGGCCGAGGCCCGCGTCCCGGTCTGGGTGCCCTGGCCGTTGCCGCACGGCTGGCTCGTCACCGGGTTCTGCTCGGTCGGCGACGAACGCAGCGGCGCCCGCGCCTGCACGGTCGCCCTGACCGGTCCGGGCCTTCTGAGCGGCCCGGCCGACATGCTGTTGATAGCGGAGGAACCGGGCATCGGCCTGGGCGCGTACTACGCGGGCCTGGACGGGCCCGACCCGGGGGTCGGATTCGACAGCAGCCCTCCCCACGGCAAGCTGGACGTGCACGGGCCCACCGGCACCGGGGGCCACTCCGTCCCCGTGTGGGCGGTGCCCGCCAAACCCGACCGGGCCGTGTACGCAGGTGAGGCCATGGGCAACTGGCTGTGGGTGGTCCTGTGGCCGGCCGAGGCCGGAGTCCTCATCCTCGAACAGCCGCAGCTGCTCGACCTGCGCGAGCCCGGCATGGAACTGGACCTCCCCTACGGCGCCTTCACGCCTCGCCTCGACCCCTGACGCGCACTCCGCGAGCCCCTCGCCGTCACCGCGTCCGGAGGGACCCGTCCAGTGGGCAACGCGCAGTGGGCACCGCGCGATAGGGTGCTCGGCGTGGACGCGCGCATCGAACAGGTGGTGACGTCCGGGACGGTCACCCTGGACGACACCGAGTACGACGTCGAGAACAACACCTACATCGTCGGCGACGACGACGAGGTCATCGTGATCGACCCGGCGTACGACGCCGAGGCCATCCTCAAGGAGGTCGGCGAGCGGGAGGTCATGGCCGTCATCCTGACCGACGGCAACGAGCACCACCTCAACGCGGTGCTGGAGGTGGCCGCCGCCGGCGAGGAGGACGAGGAGAACTGGGCCCCGATCGCGCTGCACCGCGGCGACCGGCTGCTGTGGCGCGACTACTTCGGCCGCCTCGCCAAGGACGAGGAGAACGAGGACGACGCCAAGGCCCTGCGCTCCCTCGAACCGGACATCTGGTTGGAGGACGGCGGCGTCTTCGAGATCGCCGGCTCCGCGCTGGAGATCGTGCACACGCCCGGTCACACCCCCGGCTCGGTCTGCCTGATCAGCGAGCAGCTCGGCGTCCTGTTCTCCGGCGACACGCTCCACCGCGGCCGTCCGGGTTCGATCGGCGGGGTGTACGAGGACCTGCGCAAGCAGCTCAACTCGATCGGCGCGCTGCTGACCC
This sequence comes from Actinomadura sp. SCN-SB, assembly GCF_043906805.1. Lineage (NCBI taxonomy): Bacteria > Bacillati > Actinomycetota > Actinomycetes > Streptosporangiales > Thermomonosporaceae > Actinomadura > Actinomadura sp. SCN-SB. The sequence continues at coordinate 8,831 of NZ_JBIMPP010000099.1, forward strand.
CGCTGCCCAAGGACCTGCGGGTGCTCCCGGGACAGGGGGAGGAGACCACGGTCGGTGACGAGGACGCCCGCTGGGAGAGCTGGGGCGCCCTCGCCCAAGAAGGCGACGACGACTAACACCATGGCCGCCGAGCAGCTCGGCTTCGACGGCATGCCGCAGCGGCTGTACACGTGTACGCCGTCACGGCTGAACGCCTGGCTGGACTGCCCCAGGCGGTACCGGATGACGTACCTGGATCGTCCGTCCCCGCCGAAGGGCCCGCCGTGGGCGCACAACAGCCTGGGGGCCAGCGTCCACAACGCACTGGCGTCATGGTGGCGCCTCCCCGAGCACGAGCGCACCGTCGAGGCGGCCGGCACGCTGGTGAGGCGCGGCTGGCTGACCGAGGGCTACCGGGACGCCGAGCAGTCCGCCCGGTGGCGTGAGCGGGCCCGCGAGATGGTCGAACGGTACGTCGCGCACCTCGACCCCACCGACGAGCCCCTGGGCGTGGAACGCACGGTCGCCACCCGTACCGACCGCATCGCCGTGTCGGGACGCATCGACCGTCTGGACGTGCGGGGCACGGAACTGGTCGTGGTCGACTACAAGACCGGCCGCCACGTCCTCACCTCCGACGACGCCAGGGGTTCCCTGCAACTGGCCTTGTACGCCCTCGCCGCCGCCCGTGTCCTGCGCCGCCCCTGCCGCCGCGTGGAACTGCACCACCTGCCCACCGGTGAGGTGGCCGCGTGGGAGCACACCGACGAGTCCCTGCAACGCCACCTGCGCCGCGCCGAGCAGATAGCCGCCGAGGCCGCAGCCGCCGACCAGGGCTACCGCGACCTGGCCCACCGCTCCGCAACACGCGCGAACCCGGCCGACCCGGTAGACCACACGCCTTACAACGGCCTGTTCCCACCGCGGCCGTCCGCCTTGTGCTCCTGGTGCGACTTCGCCCGCCACTGCCCTGAAGGCCAGGCCGCCGCCCCTCGCAAGGACCCGTGGGCCGCCCTGGCCGAACCGAACCCCCCGGAACCCGAAGCCCCCTAACCGGTGAAGGTGGGCCAGCGGCGGGGGTCTTTCAAGCCGCGCAGGCCGTGGCTCACGTCGTAGCCTTCGGCGGCCAGCCGCTGCCTGGCTCTGGCCAGCATGTCGCGGGTCTGCTTGGCGAAGGCGTAGTCGTGCCAGCGTTCCGGAACCGAGTTCATCGCCAGCCGGAACGAGCGCAACGCCGCGGTGACCGCCGGCTGGGGCACTTCGGGGAGGGCTTTGTACATGTGGCGGGCCCAGTCGGGGAGCGTGTAGTAGCAGAGCGCGCCGAACGTGAACCAGCCGGGCTTACCGGCGGCCAGGAACTTCAGGTTCTCGGGCATCGAGGGCCACATCAGGAAGCGCACCGTCGCGGCGGCCTCTTCGGTGACCCTGAGGCGGGGGCGCATCTCGGCCATGTACGCCTCCATCTCGGCGACGCTGCCGGGCACGTCCTCGGCGTGCAGGCCCACGTACGTGGCGCTCTGCCGCTGCTCGTCCAGGTAGCGGTCGGCCATGGCGTCGGTCATGGGAAGCCCGGCCCGCCGCGCGACCTCAAGGTAGGAGTAGACCTCGGCGCAGTGCACCCACAGGAGCAGCTCGGGCTGGTCCAGGCGTTCCTTCCTGCCCGTGTCGTGGTTGAGGATGCGCAGGCTGCGATGGATCGCGCGGACCCTGGCCCCGGCCTTCTCCACCTCCTCGGGACTGCCGAACGTGCCCACCCCGACGAAGTCCGACGTGCGCTGCAACCGCCCGAAGGGGTCCTCCTGGAAGTTGGAGTTCTGCCAGACGCCCCACATCGCCAGCGGATGCAGGGCTTGCAGCATGAGGCTGCGCACCCCTCCCACCCACATGGACCGGTCGATGTGGACACGCCAGGTGACGCTCTCGGGCGGCTGGACGGTCGCCGGCATGGACCCACCTCCTCCTGAGACAAACGAAGGTAAGTGTGTCATTACATCGCCCCGACCGTACCACCGGCCCCGGTCGTACGGAGGACGGCGCACGTCAGCGGGTCAGCGGGTGCAGCGCTCGGCGTGGTTCCAGAAGTCGGTGAGGGCGCTGGCGGTGGTCTCCGGCGCCTCGACCGCGGGGGAGTGCGCGGCGCCCGGGATGACGACCCTCGCCGCGTCCAGCCGCTCGGCCATCGCGGCCTGCTCGCGCGGCTCCCAGGCGTCGTCGTTCTCACCGTAGATCACCAGCGTGCGCAGGCCCGTGTCCTCGGCGTACTTGGCCAGCTCGTCCACCTGGTCGGGGCAGGACACCAGCTCCGCCGCCATCGTCACCAGGCCCGTCTCGGAGTTGCCCAGCGTGCGCGCCTTGAGGAAGTCGACGATCTCCTGGGGCAGCCCGCGTCCGATCGCGTCCGGGCCCAGGTGCAGCTCCCAGATCTGCTTCATGCCCAGCTGCGGGATGGCGTCGGCCAGGGCCCTGGCCCGCTCCGCCGACCTGCCGGTGACCCCGGCGGGCCCCGAGCTCATGATCGTGTACGAGGCCGGCTTGAGGCGTCCCGACAGCAGCGCCTCCCGCGTCACCAGCCCGCCGAAGGAGTGCCCCACCACGTGCACCGGGTCGGGGCCCAGCGCCTCCGCCAGCGCGGCGATGTCGGCGCCCAGCTCGGCGCGGGTGTAGGCGGCCGGGTCGTCGGGGCCCGGCGTCTCGTACTGGCCGCGCATGTCCACCGCCACGACACGCCGCCCGGCCCGCGCGAGCGTCTGGAGGACGGCGATGAAGTCCTCCTTGCTGCCGGTGTAGCCGGGCACCAGCAAGGCGGGACAGCGTTCGGGTACGCCCGATCCCGGAAGGGCCTCCAGCGCCGCGAAGGCGCCTCGGGAGGTCTGGACCGACGTCCGGCCGACGCCGGGAGGCAAGGTCACGAACCGGGGCGTACTCACAGGGTGCCACCATACTAAAGTCGGATCCGAAGTAACCGGTCAAGCGGCTTGGCTGGTAGCGTCCAAGCCGTGGAGCAGCGGGCTGGGCGGGGGGCCGGAGGCCGCAGGGGACTCCGCGCGGGACGCCGTCCCGCGCGTCCCGGCGCGACGGCCGTCTCGGCGCACCGCCGGGACGAGACGGGCCTCGCCGGGCTGCGGGCCGCGGTCGCGTCCGGTGCCGACTACGTCGAGATCGACGTCCGCCGCACGGCCGACGGGACGCTGGTCGTCCACCATGATCGTACCGTGGCGGGCGTGCCGCTGAGCCGCTGCACCTACCCCAGGCTGCTGGACCTGGCGCCGCGCCCGGTGCCGCTGGTGAGCGAGGCGCTGGAGATCATCGGGGATCGGGCGGGCGCGCACCTCGACCTCAAGGAGCACGGCGCCGAGCACGAGGTCATCACGATGGCCCGGGAGACCTGCGGTCCCGGACGGCTCGTCGTCACCACCCGCGACCCCGACGTGGTCGCGCTCATCAAACGCTACTTCCCGGACGTGACGGTCGCGCTGTCGGTGGGCCGCGGCCCGTGGGAGCGCGGCATGGTCCGCGACTTCGCGCCCGTGCGCACGCTCCGCGCCTCGGGCGCCGACATGGCGGCGCTCAACCACCGCCTGGCCCGCACCGGCGTGCTGGGCCAGTGCGCCCGTGCCGGTTTTCCCGTGATGCTCTGGACGGTGAACGCGGTCCCGCTGATGCGGCGGTTCCTGAACGACCCCCGGGTCTCCGTCCTGATCACCGACCATCCCGCCACGGCCCTGGGCCTGCGCGCCCACCAGCGCGCCCATCAGCGCGTCCGGTAGGCGAACGCCGGCCGGGCCCACGGCGGGACGGTCACCCACGGCGAGATCACGAAGCGGGCCGTGATCTCGCGGCGGGATCAGGAGTTGTGGACGTCGGTCGCCCGCGCCGCCTTGCGCGTGTGCTGCGCGCCCGCGTCGCCGTCGGTGGCCGCCGCGGCGGCGGGGACGACCGGGTCGCCCCTGCGCGTGCGACGGCGGCTCCGGCCGCGCTTGCGACCGGCCGCGGGGTGGTCGCCTTCGGCCGCCACGGCGGGACCGCCGGACGGGGCGGACTCGGCCACCCTGTCACCCGTGTCACCGGTCTGCTTGGCGGAGGCCGCGGCTCCCGAGGAGGCCGCCTCGATGGGCTTGCCACCGCGGGTGCGGGTGCGGCTGCGCTTGCGCCGCCGCACCGGGCGATCCCGGTCACGGTCACGGTCGCGCACACGGTGGGCGGAGCGGGGCCTGCCGGTCTCGCCGATGTCCTCGAGCTCCTCGGCGTCCAGCCCGGCGCGCTCGCCGCGCTGCTCCTTGGGGAGCTTGCCGGTGGTGCCCGCGGGGATGTTCAGCGCCGCGTAGAAGTGCTCGGAGGTGGAGTAGGTCTCCTCCGGGGCGGCGAAGTCCAGCCCGAGCGTGCCGTTGATCAGCTTCCACCGGGCCAGGTCGGCCCAGTCGACCAGGGTGACCGCCACGCCCTCCTTGCCGGCACGGCCGGTGCGGCCGATCCGGTGGACGTAGGTGTCGGCGCTGTCGGGGCACTCGTAGTTGACGACGTGGGTGACGTCGTCGACGTCCAGCCCGCGGGCGGCGACGTCGGTGGCCACCAGCACGTCGATCTTGCCGTTGCGGAACGCGCGCAGCGCCCGCTCCCGCTGGCCCTGGCCGAGGTCGCCGTGCACCGCCGCGGCGGCGAAACCGCGCCCGGCCAGGTCGGCGGCGACCCGGTCGCAGACCCGCTTGGTCTGGCAGAACACCATGGTCAGCCCGCGGCCCTCGGCCTGGAGCAGCCTGGCCAGCATCTCCGGCTTGTCCATCTGGTGCGCCTGGAAGACGTGCTGGACGACCTGCGGCGTGGCCTCGGACTCGGTGTGCGACTCGGCCCGCACGTTGGTGGGCCGGGTGAGGTACTTGCGGGACAGCGCCACGATCTCGCCCGGCATGGTGGCCGAGAACAGCATCGTCTGCCGCTGCGCCGGGATCAGCTCGATGATCCGCTCGATGTCGGGCAGGAAGCCCAGGTCGAGCATGCGGTCGGCCTCGTCGAGCACCAGCACGCCCACCTCGGAGAGGCTGAGGTGCTTCTGCTTGACCAGGTCGAGCAGCCGGCCCGGGGTGCCGACGACGACGTCCACGCCGTCGCGCAGCGCGCCGATCTGCGGCTCGTACGCGCGGCCGCCGTACACCGACAGCACGCGGGTGCCCAGCTTGCCGCCGGCGACCAGCAGGTCGTCGGTGACCTGGAGGGCCAGCTCGCGGGTCGGGGTGACGACCAGGGCCTGCGGCTTCTTGCCCCCGTGCGTGATGCGCTGGAGCAGCGCCACGCCGAAGGCGAGGGTCTTGCCGGTGCCGGTACGGGCCTGCCCGATGATGTCGTGGCCGCCCAGCGCGATCGGCAGGGCGAGCTCCTGGATGGGAAACGCGTCGACGATGCCCTCGGCCTCGAGGGCATCGGTTATCTCGGGTACGACCCCGAGTTCACGAAAGGTAGTCAGGGCTTTCAGCCTCCAATATGCGGGGTCCTCGCTCCCGGGGCGGCGTCGCTCCGGGCCCTGGTGCCACTGCGTACGGTGCGGCCGGGGGGCGTCTCGCTCCCCGCCCCGGCTCCGCGTTGTCACGGGGCACCGGGCCGGTCGGACACACCGGTGCCGGCAGGGCCGTCCCCCTGGGACGGGCCGCCGGTTCGCCACCTGTGGCCGCGCGCTCGCGCGGGAGGGACCAGCCGTCGATCAAGATTCCTTAGGCGACCGCTGTCAGGGGTTGAAAGCAGTCACTCTACGTGGCTGCGCGCGGTCACGCTCCGCGACGCAGTGTACCGACCACCGGATGCTTACACCAATGGGCGGTTCTTCAAGTCAACGCCTCCGCTCGTATGGGCTATTCCCCTGGCGCGGACGATGGTGTATATGGGGCGGTTGGTTCCCTGTGGGGCGGCGAGGGCCGAGGCCCGCCGGGGTGACGATCCTCACGTTCCGTCCGTATCCCGAAAGCGCCGATCCATGGCCACTGTCGGCCACGGTCCGGCGCCGGAACGTTCCGTCCCGCCGCGGCCGAACCCGCGCGGGGTCGCCGTTGTCCAAGATCTTGCGGATCCTGGAACGACCGGGCGGTGTGCGGAGGGTGCGCTATGCGGGTTGACGAGGACCTGTGGCGGCTCGGCGGGTTCACCGAGCTTCGGGAACTGGGCACCGGCGCGCAGGGGCGGGTGGTGCTGGCCCGCCACGACGAGGGCGGCGGCGCGGTCGCGATCAAGTACCTGGCGCGCCGGGAGGGGGACGACGAGGCCGTCGAGGCGCTGCGCGCCGAGGCGGGCATGCTCGCCCGCGTCTCCGATCCGCACGTGGTGCGGCTCTACCGGTTCGTCTCGGGACGGCATGGCGCTGCCCTGGTCATGGAGGCCGTGAACGGCGTGTCGCTCAAGCGGCTGCTGGCCGAGAGCGGGCCATTGGAGCCCGAGGCGGCGTTGACCGTGTTGAAGGGGTCGTTGCTGGGGTTGGCGGCGGCGCATGCGGTGGGGGTGGTCCATCGGGATTACAAGCCGGCGAATGTGGTGGTGCGGGGTGACGGTCTGAGCAAGTTGATCGATTTCGGGGTGGCGGCGCTGGCGGGGGACGATTCGCGTTCGGGGACGCCGGCGTACATGGCTCCGGAGGTGTGGCGGGGCGAGCCCGCGTCCCCGGCGACGGACGTGTACTCGGCGACCTGCGTGTTCTTCGAGTGCGTCACCGGGCACCGCCCGTACGTCGCCGAAGGGGTGGCGGCGCTGATGGCCCGGCACCTGAACGACGACGTGCCGGTGGAGGCCGTCCCGGATGGGCTGCGCGACCTGGTGGCGAGGGGCATGGCCAAGGAGGCGGACGGCCGCCCTCCGGGGGCCGAGGTGTTCGTGGCCGAGCTTGAGGCGGCGGCGACGACCGCGTACGGGTCGGATTGGGAACGGCGTGGGGTGCGGGCCCTGGCGATGGGCGCGGTCGCTCTGGCCGCCCTGTTCCCGCTGGGCGCGGCGGCGCTCGGCTCGGGCGGCGCGGCCGGGACCGCGGCCGGGGCGGCCTCCGGGACCGCCGTCGCCGCGACGTCGGCCGGCGGCGGCTCGGCGGGGGCGGGAGCGGGGGCCGCGGCGGGCGGCGGCGTGCTGGCCGCGACCGGCGCGAAGGTCGCGGTCGCGGCGGTCGGCACGGCGGCCGCGGTGGCGGCCGGGGGCGGTACGGCGGCGTACATCGCGTCCGGGGGAGGCGGCGGCGGGACCGGCCCCGCCCCGCGGCCGGTCGCGGCCATCGCCACGGTCAACCGGACGACCCCGCTGCCGGGACGCCCGGCACTTCAGATCCAGAACGCCCAGGTCGTCACGGTGACCGGCCTGAGCGACCCGGCCTTGCAGCAGCGCGTCAACACCGCCCTGCGCGGCCCGCTCGACCGGACCGTCGCGTCCTTCCGAAGCTACGTGACGGGCCCGCACACCAGCCCGGTGACCGTGCCCCGCTGCGCCACGGTGGCCGCCAAGGCGAGCATCCGCTACAGCGGCCCGCGCCTGGTCTCGGCGGTGTACTCGTTCGACACCACGACCTGCACGGTCGCGGACGAGGACCCGGACGGCAGCCTGACCGTCAACGTCGACCTGCGGACCGGCCGGGCGCTGCGCGCCCAGGACATCCTCCGCGACACCGGTCCCCGCGGCGTGGCCGCGCTGGCCCGCGCCATGCCCGAGCTGCCGCCCGACGACCGCTTCTGCCTCCCCGATGGTCTCGACCCCGGTGACTTCCTGGAGCGGGACGGGCTCAGGCCGGTGGTGGAGATCAGCTTCACCCGGGAGCGGATGGAGCTGAACATCGACGTGTCGAACCCGGACTGCGGCCTGGGCGCCGTCTGGCCCGTCCCCTACCCCGCGATCATGAACCTGATACAACCCGACGTGGCCGCCGCACTTCCCGCGGCGGCGTCCCCGACCCCGGAACGGACATGAGCGGACAGCGGACATGAGCGGAAACTGGCGGATCGACGGCTTCGACGAGGTCCGCGAGCTGGGGACCGGCGCGCAGGGGCGGGTGGTGCTCGCCCGCCACTCCACCGCCGGAACCCCCGTCGCGATCAAGTACCTGATCAGGCGGGACGGTGACGATCGCGCGATCGAGCGGCTGCGCGAAGAGGCGGTGATGCTGGGGCGGGTCACCGATCCGCACGTGGTGCGGCTCTACCGGTTCGTCACGAGCCCCCAGGGCGCCGCTCTGGTGATGGAGGCGGTGAACGGGGTCTCGCTCAAAGAGATCCTGTCGCGGCATGGGGCGCTGGGGCCCGAGGCGGCGTTGACCGTGTTGAAGGGGTCGTTGCTGGGGTTGGCGGCGGCGCATGCGGTGGGGGTGGTCCATCGGGATTACAAGCCGGCGAATGTGGTGGTGCGGGGTGACGGTCTGAGCAAGTTGATCGATTTCGGGGTGGCGGCGCTGGCGGGGGACGATTCGCGTTCGGGGACGCCGGCGTACATGGCTCCGGAGGTGTGGCGGGGCGAGCCCGCGTCCCCGGCGACGGACGTGTACTCGGCGACCTGCGTGTTCTTCGAGTGCGTCACCGGACGCCGCCCTTTCGGGACGGGTGAGGGCCTGGGCGCCCTGCGCGAGGGGCACCTGAACCGGGAACCGCCTCTGGAGGTCGTCCCGGGTCCACTGCGGGACCTGGTACGGCGCGGCATGGCCAAGGGCGCGACCGAGCGCCCGCCCGGCGCCGCGGACTTCGTCGCCGAACTGGAGTCGGTGGCGACGGCGGCGTATGGGCCGGGCTGGGAGCAGCGCGGGATCAGGGCCATGGCGGGTGCGGCGGTGGCGCTGGCCGCGCTGTTCCCGCTGATCGCGGCCGGGCTGGCGCCGTCGGCGTCCGGTGCCGCCGTCGCCGCGGGCGGCACCGCCGCGGCGGGCGGCACGGCGGCCGTGGGCGGCACCGCGGCGGCCGGAGGCACGGCAGCGGGAGGAACGGCGGCGGGTGGCACGGCGGCGGCCGGAGGAGCGGCGGCCGGGGGCGCGACCACGGCCTCGGGGGTCTCGGGCGGCATCCTCGCCGCCACCGGCACCAAGATCGCCGCGAGTGTGGCGGCCACCGCCCTCGCGGCGGGCGGCGTCGGCGCCTACGCGGCCGGATCCCGGGGCGACGACCCGGCCCGGAGCACCGCCACGCCCAGGCTCGTCCAGGTCGCCGCGCGGGTGGTGACCACGAACCAGCCGCCGGGCGCCTCCACGGCCGCCTCGGAACAGCAGTACGTCACGATCAGCGGGCATCCCGACCCGGCCGTGGAGCGGCGGATCAACGCCGCGCTGCGCGCCGCGTCCGACCGGGAGCTGAACCGCTACCGGCGGGACTTCGCGGGACGGGGCGACGTCCAGGAGGTCAACTCCCAGGCCGAGCTGCTGCTGAAGACCAACCGGCTCGTCTCGGTCTCCTACCTGTTCAGCGTGACCCCCAGGCCCGGCCCGTCGGGGAACTGGGTGAAGAACTTCACCAGCAACGCCACCGTCACCGTCGACCTGCTGACCGGCCGCGCGCTCGGCGCCGCCGACCTGTTCACGGCCGCCACGCTCACCCCGGCGGGGCTGGCCCGGCTGGCGGACCGGCTCAAACCGCACGACCAGCCCGACTGCCTGGAACCCGAGCCGTTCGGCGAGCCCCTGAAACCGTTCCGGATCAGGCCGTCCGACCTGCAACGGGACGGCTCGCCCATCCAGGTCGCGCTCGGCGCGCGGCAGGTGCGGTTCGAGATCGCCGTGGAGCGGCTGGACATGACCATGCAGGGGCAGGTCTGCCAGGTGGTGACGGCCGACGTTCCGGTGGGCGAGCTGGCCGATCTCATGGTGCCGCGGATCGTGGCCGAGGTGCGCGGCGCCACCCCGACACCGTCGCCGAGCCGGTCCTAGCGAGGACCCGCGCACAAGGGAAGGCCCCCGCGTGCAGGTCGCGGGGGCCTTCGCCGGTGTGGCCGTCCGGCCGATGCGCGTCAGTGCGTGTGCCGCCTGGCACCCCAGCCTCGGCCGCCGCGTCCCTTGGCGTTCACCGAGGTCAGCACCGCCACGCCGAGCGCGGCGATCAGTACGGCGAACACCACGGCGACGAGCGTGCCCGCGCCGAGGGCGTCCGCCACCACGCCGCCGAGGATCGCTCCGGCGATCCCGACGAGGATCGTCAGCAGGACGCCGATGGGGTTGCGGCCCGGCACGATGAGCCGGGCGAGGGCACCGACGACGGCACCGACGACGATGAACCAGAGAATCGTCGTGAGCATGGTCGATCACCAATCCGTTGTTCGAGGGGCCGCCGCGGCGGTTCCGGAGGAGGTCCGGGTTCCGCGTCCACGGCCCGCGGTCGGCAATCGATATGCCCGTCATGTCGGATTCAAACGTCGCCCATGCCGGGCAATGACCCGGTCAAGCCCGGCCCGGCCGGATACGTCCAGGTCAGGCGTACTGGCTCCCGAAGCCCACGGCCTGCCGCTCCTCCTCGGCGATCTCCAGATAGCCGACCCGGTCGGCCGGGATCACCACCCGGCCGCCGCGCTGGTCGCGGAGCACCAGCACCCCTCGTTCCTCGGCGAGCGCGTCGGCCAGCGCCCGCTGCACGTCGTCGGCGGAGTCCCCGGTCTCGACCACGAGTTCCTTCGGCACGAACTGGACGCCGATGCGAACCTGCACGCGATGCTCCCCTGCGGTCGCCGTCCCGCCACCGTGGCGGGACGTCCTGACTCCGATGGTGGCACGCCGACCGGCCGGCCCGTCACTCCAGGCCCTTTCGCTCTGGGTAAACGTTGGGCGCTCAGGCGGGCGGGGTCATCGGGAAACCCGAGATGCCGCGCCAGGCGAGCCGGGCGATGATCTTCTCGGCGGTCTCCTTGGGGATGGCGCGGTGCTGCGACAGCCAGTAACGGGCGCTGACCTCGGCCATGCCGACCAGGCCCATGCCGAGCAGGTACGCCTCGTCGCTGGGGGCGTCGGTGTCCTCGGCGATCACCCGGGCGATCATCTCGGCGCACTGCTGGTTGGCGCGCTCCACCCGGGCCCTGACGGGGGCCACGTTGCGCAGGTCCGACTCGAAGACCAGCCGGTACGCCTCGCCCTCACCGGCCACGAAGTCGTAGAACGCGCGCATGCTGGCCTGGACGCGCAGCTTGTTGTCCGTGGTCGACTCCAGCGCCTCGCGCACGGCCTTGACCAGGGCCTCGGCGTGCTCGTCCAGCAGGGCCAGGTACAGCTCCAGCTTGCCGGGGAAGTGCTGGTAGAGCACGGGCTTGCTGACCCCCGCGCGCTCGGCGATCTCGTCCATCGCGGCGGCGTGATAGCCCTGGGCGACGAACACCTCCTGGGCCGCGCCGAGCAGCTGCCTGCGGCGCGCCAGTCGCGGCAGCCGCGTGCCACGAGGGCGGGCGTCCGGGGTAGCGGTCACCACACTCTCCGATCACCGAGTCGGTGCGACGGGAGCAGGGAACCCGCCGCCGGGATACATCCCCAACATCCTACGCGCCGGTAACCTCACAGGTCACCACAACGCCAGGGCCGATCGAGGCCCGCCCGGGGTCAGCGGTAGTCGTCCTCGTCGAGTTCGACCACCCAGGACTGCTCGGCCGCGTCGGCCTCGTTCGCGTCGAAGGGTACCTGTCCCGGCCACCCCGTGGCGCCCTCTTCGCCGCCGACCGGGGCGCGCTGCTCGGCCGCGTCGGCCTCGGGCGCCTCCTCGTCGAACTCGTCCGGCTGCTGGTCCTGCGGAACGGGGTCGAACCCGTCCTGGTCCATTTCGCTCACTCGTTCCTCCTGGGCCGGGCCCGCTCGGCTGCCAGGACGTACCCGGAGCCGAGCGCTTCTATGCCCCCGGGGCTCATGGCAGGGACTGCTTGTGCGGCCCCAGCAGCGGTTCGAGAAGGTCGCCGTGCTCGTCCACCCGCTCCAGGACCTCGTCGGGAGAGAACCGCAGATCCCCGGCCCTGTCGCAGTTCTCCAGCTCCTCCCACGTGACCGGGGTGGACACGGACGGGACGTCGGTGGCGCGCAGCGAGTATGGGGCGACGGTCGTCTTCGCCGGGTTGTTCTGGCTCCAGTCGACGAAGACCTTCCCCTTGCGCAGCCGCCGCTCCATCCTGCTGACCACCAGGTCGCCGTGGTCGGCCGCGAGCCGTTCGGCGGCCTCCTTGGCGTACTCGGACGTCCGGCGGCTCTCCTTGATCGGCACGTACAGGTGCAGGCCCTTCTTGCCGCTGGTCTTGGGGTAGGAGTCGAGCCCGTCGCCGGCCAGCAGATCCCGCAGCAGCTTGGCGACCTCGCAGGCTTCCACGATGCTCGCCGGCGCCCCCGGGTCCAGGTCGAAGACCATCAGATCCGGGTCGTGCAGCTTGCCGCGCGGCCCCACCTTCCACTGCGGCACGTGCAGCTCCAGCGCCGCCAGATTCGCGCACCACACCAGCGTCGGCAGGTCGTCCACCACGATGAAGTCCAGCGACTTGCGTCCCTTCGAGCTTCCCGGCGTGGGAACGTTCACGGTGCGCACCCAGTCGGGCGTGTGGGACGGGGCGTTCTTTTCGTAGAACTTGGGTCCGTTGACGCCGTCCGGCCAGCGGATACGGGTCGCGGCACGGTCCTTGAGGTGCGGGAGCAGCACGGGCGCGACGCGCACGTAGTAGTCGATGATCTCGCTTTTGGTGAAGTCCGGATACAGGTGCTTGTCTAGGTTGGACAGCGTCAGCTCCCGGTCCTCCACCCGCACGCTCGTCTTGTTGGAACTAGGGCTCACTGATCACCTCAAGGGGGTCCTTGTCGTCGCGCAGGCCGCGCCACGATGGGAAACGCAGCCGGCCGTCCCTGGTACGGACGCTGTAGGCGACCTCCCCTACCAGGCGTGGCTCAACCCACTGCGCGTCCCGGGCGAACTCGCGCGGAACCGGCTCGTCATAGGGGGGAGTGGGACGCCGCAACGGCCACAGCGTCTCGTACAACTCGTCCAGGGCGCGATCGGTGAAACCCGTGCCGACATGCCCCACGAAACACAGCCGCCCCTTGGTGTCGTATTCGCCGAGCAGCAGCGAGCCGACGCCGCCCTCCCGCCGTCCCCTGCCCGGCTTCCAGCCGCAGATGATCACCTCGCGGGTGAGGAAGTTCTTGACCTTCCGCCAGAAGTCCACGCGCCGCCCCGGCCGGTACACCGAGTCGAGCCGCTTGGCCATCAGCCCTTCGAGCCGCTGCTCCTTGGTGAACTCCATCAGCTCGGCGACCTGCGCGCTGTCACCCCCGTCCAGGTACGGCGGCACCTCGATCGGCCCCGTACCGCCCAGATCGAGGTCGGCCAGCAGCGTCCTGCGGTCGGTGTAGGGCAGGTCGTACAGCAGGTGCCCGTCCAGGTACAGCACGTCGAACACCACGTACCGGACCGGCACCTCGCGGATCAGCCGGGGGTCGGGGCGGGCGATGTGCATCCGTCGCTGCAGCCGCTCGAAACTGGGGCGCCCGTCGTCGAACGCCACCACCTCTCCGTCCAGCACCACGTCATGGTGGGGCAGCAGGTCGGACAGCGCCGACAGCTCGGGATAGCGCCCGGCCAGCTCGGTGACGCGGCGCCCGCTCGCGCGCACCCCGTCGGCCGACACGTAGGCGATCACGCGGACGCCGTCCCACTTGAGTTCCAGCCCCCAGCGCCCGGTGTCGCCGGGGAGGTCTCCGGTTGCGGCCATCATCGGCTGTACGGGCCACGGCATGGTCATAGTCGCGTCTTACCCTCCCCTCACTCCGGGGAAAAAAGGATCAAGAGCGCGTTCTGGCGTAAATCGAACCCGCTTGCGAGGCTAAGGAAACAAGGCGTCGGGGTAAGGACGGATCATGCGCAGTATCTGGAAGGGTGCGATCTCCTTCGGGCTGGTCACGATACCGGTGAAGGTCTACTCGGCGACCGAGCAGCGGGACGTGTCCTTCCACCAGGTACACCGCAAGGACGGCGGCCGCATCAGGTACAAGCGGGTCTGCACCCTGGACGGCGAGGAGGTCCCCTACTCCGACATCGCCAAGGGCTACGAGCTGCCCAACGGCGAGATGGTGGTGCTGACCGACGAGGACTTCGCCGACCTCCCCCTGTCCACCAGCCGGCGCATCGATGTCCTGCAGTTCGTCGAGGAGTCCGAGGTCGATCCGATCTACTTCGCCAAGTCCTACTACCTGGAACCCGACGCCCAGGGAGCCAAGCCCTACGTCCTGCTAAGGGACGCCCTGGAACGCTCAGATCAGGTGGCCATCGTGAAGGTGGCGCTGCGCCAGCGCGAGTCCCTGGCGACCCTGCGCGTCCGCGAGGGCGTCTTCGTCCTGGAGACGATGCTCTGGCCGGACGAGGTGCGCACCCCCGACTTCCCCTTCCTTGAGGAGGACATCGAGGTCCGCAAGCAGGAGCTCAGCATGGCCACCTCACTGATCGAGAGCATGCAGGGCGACTTCGACCCGTCCGAGTACAAGGACGCCTACCGCGAGGCCCTCCAGCAGGTGATCGACGCCAAGATCGAGGGCCGCGAGGTCACCCGCCCCGAAGCCGCCCCCGAGGAGGAACCGGCCGCCGACCTCCTCTCCGCCCTACGCGCCAGCGTCGAAGCCGCCAAGAAGGAACGCGGCGAGAAGAAACCCGCTTCCAAGTCCAAGAAGACCGGCACCAAATCCCGCAGCCGCAAATCCGCCTAGCGGCTTACCTTCGAGGGACGCAGAACCAGCGGGCGAAGGGGCGAAGCCCCCAATGGGGGCAAGGGGCAAAGCCCCAAGAGATGCAGGGGGGAAGCCCCCTGCCGGGGCACGCAGTGCGATTTCGCAACAAGGCCAAGGGGCACTGCCCCATGGGGGCA
>NZ_JBIMPP010000100.1:0-22663 GCF_043906805.1 Actinomadura sp. SCN-SB
CAACAAGGACCCCGAGGCGCCGATCTTCGAGCTGGTCGACTTCGGCGTGGTCGGCGACCTTTTCCAGGTCGCGCCGCAGCTCACCGAGGAGATCACCAAGCGAAAGTGACGGACTCCGGGTGAAGCCGGGCGAAACGGCCGGGATGGATGACCATCCCGGCCGTTAGTCTTTCCTGCGATCCGGGGGTTTTTAGGTGGTTTTTCGTTCCCGCTGGGAAGACTGCGATCGGTGGTGCCGGTCGGCCGTCGGAATGGCATGTTCCACGCCATATCCGGCACCGCGGTTGGAACAGTGCGGCGCCTCACCGGCGTTGTGAGTGCGAGCGGTGGACCGCCGGACCCCAAGGGAGCCATGGACGCCATTCCCGAGCACAACGGACACTCTCGTACCGCGCCGCACGGGCGGCTGTCGCCGGCGCCGAGGCCGAGGCCGATCACCCCGCGCGAGCGGGTCTCGCTGACGGTGGACGAGGTCGCCGCTCTGGGCGACAGACTGCGCGCCGGGATCCTCGGCGCGGTACGGATGCCCGCCGAGGTCTTAGAGATCGTCCTGGCCACCGTGCTGGCCGGGGGCCATCTGCTGGTGGAGGACTACCCGGGCGTCGGCAAGACCCAGCTCGCCCGCAGCCTGGCGCGCACCCTCGACGGCCGGTTCACCCGCGTGCAGGCCACCGTCGACCTGCTGCCCGCCGACATCGTCGGCGCGAACGTGTGGCGCGCCGACCTCGGCGAGTTCGAGTTCCGTCCCGGCCCGGTGTTCGCCAACGTCGTGCTGGTCGACGAGATCAACCGGGCCACTCCCAAGACCCAGTCGGGGCTGCTGGAGGCGATGGAGGAGCGGCAGGTCACCGTGGACGGCGAGAGCCGCCCGCTGCCGTCCCCCATGGTGGTGATCGCCACGCAGAACCCGGCCGCCGGATACGACGGCACCTATCCGCTGCCGCCCGCGCAGCTCGACCGCTTCCTGTCACTGATCTCCCTGGGCTACCCGTCCGCCGAGCAGGAGATGGAGCTGCTGCGCGCGGGACCCGAGCCGGCCGCCGAGGCGGTGACCGACCCCGAGCGGCTGCTGGCCGCGCAGGAGTGCGTCGCCGCCGTGCACGCCGCCGACCCGCTGCTGCGCTACGTCGTCGACCTGCTGACCGCGACCCGCGAGCATCCGCTCGCCGAGGTCGGCGCCAGCCCCCGCGCCGGGCTGCTCCTGCTGGCGGCGGCGCGGGCGCGCGCCGCGCTCAACGGCCGCTCCTTCGTGCTGCCCGACGACGTCCAGGCCCTCGCGGTGCCCGTCCTCGCGCACCGGCTGCAACGCACCGCCGCCGCTCCGGCCACCGCGGCGCTGGAGATCGTCGAGGACGCCGTCCGGCGGGTCCGCGCCCGATGACGGTCGCGCGGGAGGGGGCCCGCCGATGGTTACCGCGGTGGCGGTCCGCGCGCGTGTCGGGGCACTGGGCGCTGTGGCTGGTGGCGGCGGGGACCCTGACCACGCTCGCGGGCGCGCTGCCCTCGCTGACGCTGTTCACCCTGGCCGCCGGGCTCGTGCTGACCGTCGCGGGCGCCTGCGCCATCACCGTCGCGGCGGCGCTCCGGCTGTCGATCTCGCGTGCGGTCCCGGCGCGGGAGTCGAACGAGGGCGAGCCGGTCCGGCTGCACTTCACCGTCCGGCTGCCGCGCTGGCTGCCCGCTCGGGTGGAGGTGCTGACCGCGCCCGGCGGCTGGGTCCCGCTGGCCGAGGACGGCGGCACCGTCGAGCTGTTCGTCGAACGGCGCGGCGCGCACCTGCTTGAGCCGTCCACGGTCCGGGTGGGCGACCCGTTCGGCGTCGTGCGCTGGCGGCTGTCGGCGGGCGTCCCCGAGCCGGTGCTGATCCTGCCCGAGATCGGGGTGGACGTGCCGATCAACCCGCCGCTCGGCGCCCGCGCCGACGACCTGGAACCGGACGGGCTGCGCCCCTACGTCCCCGGCAGCCCGATCAGCCGGATCCACTGGGCGTCCCTGGCACGCGGCGGCGAACTCCAGGAACGGCGGATGATCACGCCGCCGACCGGGCTGCCGCTGGTGATCGTCGACACCTCTGGCGGCGCCGACCCGCGCGCCGTCGACTGGGTGGCGCGCGCCGCCGCCGGGTGCGTGCTGTCGCTGGCCCGCGGCGGCGGCTGCGAGGTGCTGCTGCCCGGCGTGCCGCGTCCGCTGGCCGCGGTGGACGAGTCCTCCTGGCGCGCCGTGCACCGCCGGCTGGCGCTGCTGGACGCCGACCGGCCCGGGCCCGCGCCCGCCCCGCCCGGCGGCCGGGTGTCCTCGGTCATCCGGGTGCCGGCCGGGCTGGACCTGGGCCCGCCCCTTCCCGCGCTGCCTCCCGGCGTCGTCCCGATGCCGCCGTCCGCCGCCGAGGAGCTGGTCGAGGCCCTGAGCGGGCGGCCGGGCAGAAGGGAGCACGCGGTCGCATGAAAGCGTTGGCGCTGCTCCTGGCGGCGGGGGTGACGCTGGCGGCGTGGATGCCGCTGCTCGGCTCGCGTGTGCTGTGGGCCGCGCCGCTCGTCGCGCTCGTGGCCGCCTGCCTCGCGGTACGGCGCTTTCCCGGCCGGCTCGGCCTCCTCGCCCTGGCGGTGTGGGTGCCGGCGGCCCCGCTCGCGGGCGGCGCCCCGGCGGGCTGGCTGTGGCCCCGCTCATGGGACACCCTGGTGTTCGCGCTGTCGGACGGCGTGCGCGAGCTGGGCCTGCTCGTCCCGGGCGAACGGGCCGGCGACACCGGCACCCGTTCGGTGTGGCTGCTCGGCGCGGGCGCCGTCTACCTGGGCGTCGCCGCGCTCGCCGCTCCCCGCGAGGCGGGACGGCTGCGGTCCGGCACGGCGTTCGCGATGCTGGCCGTCCCCTGGGTGGTGGCCGCCGCGATCCGGCAGACCGACGAGTCCACCTGGCCCGGCGCGGTGCTGCTGGTGGCGGGCATGCTGTGGTTCGCGCCGCGCCGCGCGGTCATTCCCGTGCTGTCCCTGGGCACGTCCGCGGCGGTGGTCGCCTCGTTCGTCGCGCAGTCGTTCGGCCCGCGCACGCAGTGGCTGGACTTCGACGACATGGTCGGGCGCGAGGAGCAGTTCTCCACCCTCAACACCCGCCAGTCCTACGGCCCGATCACCGACCGCCGCACCGGCGCCACCATGCTGGAGATCACCTCGCCGCGTCCCGCGCTGTGGCGGATGCAGGTGCTGGAGCGGTACGGCTTCCGCGGCTGGGAGGCGGGCGGCGGCGTCATCCGTCCCAGGCTGCCCGAGCCCGCCGCCGAGCCGGTCGACATCGAGGTGCGGGTGCGCGGGCTGCGCGACTCCCAGGTGGTGTCCCCTGGGCGTGTCCGCAAGGTGGAGGCGCGGGGCCGGGTCGACTCGATGGCCGGGGAGTCGCTGCGGGTCATCCCGCAGCCCAGGCAGGACGACGTGTACCGGGTGCAGGCGGACATGGTCCGTGTCGACCCGGCGCGGCTGCGGGCCGCGCCGACGCCCACCGATCCGCGGCTGGAGGCGTACACCAACCTGTGGTACCGGTGGGGCGGTGAGCGGCTCGCCGGGCGCCTGGGCCAGTACGGCATGGCGCCCGACACCTCGCCGGGCGTGGACCGGTTCCTCCAGCGCGTCCCGGAGATGCAGCAGGTGATCGACATCGCCCGGCAGCTGTCCGCGGGCGCGACCTCGCAGTACGAGGTGGTGCGGCGCGTCGAGGACTACCTGACCAAGGGCGGGCGCTTCAAGTACTCCACCGACGTGGAGCACACCATCGGGTTCCCGCTGGTGGAGTTCCTGCTGGAGTCGCGCACCGGCTACTGCCAGCACTTCGCCGGCGCCGCCGCGCTGCTGCTGCGGCTGGCGGGCGTCCCGACGCGGGTGGTCGCGGGCTTCGCCACCGGCAAGCCGGTGGACGGGCTCTACAAGGTCCGCGACACCGACGCGCACGCCTGGATCGAGGTGTACTTCCAGGACATCGGGTGGGTGCCGTTCGACCCCACTCCGGCCGCGGACGCCCAGGTGGCGCCCGAGGTGGACCCGCTGTCGCCGCCCCCGGCCAAGGGGCCGGGCGGCATGGCGCTGGCCGGTCCCTCCGTCGCCCTCTCGCTGGTCCTGGCGTCCGCCATCGGCATCGGGTTCCGGCGGCGCTCACGGCGTTCCCGCGGGCACGGCGACGAACTGCTGGAACGCCTCGTCCTGCGAACGGGCGGCACGGTCACGCCCGCCACCACGCTGGGCGAGCTGAGCGTCCAGCTCCGCCGGATCGGCCCGCGCATCGCGCGGATCGCGGCCGACGCCGAACGGTCCCGGTACGCGGAGGACGCGCCGCCGGGGCATACCCGGAGGCGCGTCCTCCGCGCGTTGGTCGCCGATGTCGGGACGCCGCGGGCCTTGACGCTCCTGGCCACGTCCGCCCTTCCCAGGGCCGGCACGGGTTCGGCGGGGCTAGGCCGCGACGGGCTCGGGCTCCTCGGCGGCGGGCTCGGCCACCGGGACGGTGACGTCCCGCGCCGGTCCGAGCGGGACGTACCGGGAGCCCAGCGCGATGAGCAGCGCCAGCACGACGGTCACGCCGACGCCCACGCGCAGTGACGTGGCGTCCGCCAGGAAGCCGATCACGACGGGGCCGAGCAGCAGCCCGCCGTACCCCATGGCGCCCACCTGGGCGATCGCGGCCGAGGAGCGTCCCGGCGCGGCGGTCCCGGCGAGCGAGATCATGGTCGGGACGACGGTGCAGACGACCAGGCCGGTCACGAAGAACCCGGCGATGGCCAGCGGCGCCGCGGGTGCCAGCACCACCGCGGCCATGCTCAGCGCGGTGCCGATCCCGGCGGCGGTGAGCAGGCGGCGGGTGCCGATCCTGGCCCGCACGTGGTCGCCCCCCAGCCGGCCGATCAGCATCGCCAGCTCGAACATCGGGTAGCCGAGCGCGGCCAGCGCGTGGGAGGCGCCCA
This sequence comes from Actinomadura sp. SCN-SB, assembly GCF_043906805.1. Classification (NCBI taxonomy): domain Bacteria; kingdom Bacillati; phylum Actinomycetota; class Actinomycetes; order Streptosporangiales; family Thermomonosporaceae; genus Actinomadura; species Actinomadura sp. SCN-SB. The sequence goes on from NZ_JBIMPP010000100.1 coordinate 4,946, forward strand.
GCTCCTCGTGCAGCAGCAGGCCGCTCCAGTCCGCGATCGAGCCCTCCAGCATGAACGCGATGAGCGCGAGCAGGCCGACCAGGTACACCGCGGCCGGGAGGCGGGCGGCGCGGCGGCCGTTCCCCGGCGGCGTGGCGGCGGCGGGCTCGGGCAGGAAGGTCGGGCCGAGCGCCACCCCGGCGGGCAGCGTCAGCAGCCCCGCGGACAGCACCGTCGCGGTGAAGCCGAGTCCCGCGGCGGCGGTGCCGACGCCGAGCAGGCCGCCGGCCATCGCGCCGACGCACCACCCCGCGTGCATCCCGTTCAGGACGGGCCGCCGGTACGCCTGCTCGACCACGCTGCCCTGCGCGTTCATCGCGATGTCGGTGATCCCGAAGGCCATGCCGAACAGCACGACGGCCACCAGCAGCGACCAGTAGGCCGGGGCCACCGCGACCAGCGCGAAGGAGAGGGAGGTGAGCGGCAGCGCGGCCGTCAGGGAGGCGCGGCTGCCGGCCCGCGCCATCACCGAGCGCAGCCCCCGCATGGCGACGATCGCGCCGAGGCCCCAGACGAGGACGACGATGCCGATCTCGCTCTCGCCCGCGTCGAACTTGGCGGCCAGCGCCGGCATGCGGGCCACCCACACGCCGGTGAGCAGCCCCGCCAGGGCGAAGGTCAGGAACGTTCCGAGACGGGCGCGGAACAGCAACGGTTCACCTCTTTCTCGCTTTTCGGTGGTGCCGGGCACGCGGGCGCCCGAGGGGCCGCGTGGCCGTGGGGGGACGCGGGGGACGCGGGGGACGCCGCCAGGGCCGTCAGCGCTGGGACAGCGCCAGCAGTCGTCGTTTCAGGGCGTCGAGCTGCTCGGCGTCGTACAGCTCGGGCGCGTGGCTCACCACTTCCCAGAGGCCTTCCGCCGCCAGCCGGACGACCATCGCGGTCACCGGGTCGGGTTCGTCCCCGGGCGGGCTCGCGTGCCAGCGCCTCATCGCCTCGTTCAGCGGCGCCGCGACCTCGGGATCGGTCGCCGCGGCCGTGATGGCGGACCATCGCCGGTAGGCGCGCGCCTCCCCGGTGAGGATCTCGAAGGTCGCCTCCACATAGGCCCGCGCGTACGAGCCGGGCGTGCCGTCGTCGTAACCGGCGACCAGCGCGTCGAATTCCTCGATCACCCGCGCGACCAGGCCCTTGATCAGGGCCTCCTTGGTCGGGAAGTGGTAGAGCAGCCCTCCCTTGCTGACGCCGGCGCGGTCCGCGACCGCGGTGAGCGTCAGCGCCTGCGTGCCCTGCTCCGACAGCAGGGCCTCCGCGGCGTCGAGGAGGGCGTCCTTCTTCACCCGACTACTGTACCGGCCGGACGGTACAGTGAGCAAACCTCGGCGCCCGCGCGACCTCCCGCGCCCGAAGCCCCGGGCGGCGCGATATAACGTTGAGCGCGTGGTGACTTACCTCGATCACGCGGCGACCACCCCGATGCTGCCGGAGGCCATCGAGGCGATGACGGCGGAGCTGGGGGTGCTCGGGAACCCCTCCTCGCTGCACGCCATGGGCCGGCGGGCCCGCAGGGTGGTGGAGGAGTCCCGTGAGATCATCGCCGACGCGTTCGGCGCCAGGCCCAGCGAGGTGGTGTTCACCTCCGGCGGCACGGAGGCGGACAACCTGGCGATCAAGGGCGTGTACTGGGCGCGGCGCGCCGCCGACCCGTCCAGGACCCGGATCCTGGCCGGCGCGGCCGAGCACCACGCCGTCCTGGACACGGTGGCGTGGCTGGCCGAGCACGAGGGCGCAAGGGTCGACTGGATCCCGGTCGACGGGCTGGGCCGGGTCGAGCCGGACGCGCTGCGCGAGCTGATCGGGCCGGACGTGGCGTTGGTCACGGTGATGTGGGCCAACAACGAGGTCGGGACCGTGCAGCCGATCGCCGACCTGGCCGCGATCGCCCGCGAGCACGGCGTCCCGTTCCACACCGACGCCGTGCAGGCGGCGGGCCACCTGCCGGTCGGGCTGCACTCCAGCGGCGCGGACGCGGTCACCCTGAGCGGGCACAAGCTCGGCGGGCCGCTCGGCGTGGGGGCGCTGCTGCTGGGCAAGGGCGTCGACCCCGTCCCGGTCCTGCACGGCGGCGGGCAGGAGCGCGACGTGCGCTCCGGCACGCTGGACACGCCCGCCATCGCGGGGTTCGCCGCCGCCGTCCAGGCCGCCGTCGCGCGCCAGGAGCCGGAGGCGGAGCGGCTGGCGGGGCTGCGCGACCGGCTGATCGAGGCCGTGCTGGCGAACGTGCCGGACGCGATCCTGAACGGCGACCCATCCCACCGGCTGCCGGGCAACGCCCACTTCTCGTTCCCCGGTTGCGAGGGCGACGCGCTGCTGATGCTGCTGGACGCGCGCGGCATCGCCTGCTCCACCGGCTCGGCCTGCTCCGCGGGGGTGTCCCAGCCGAGCCACGTCCTGCTCGCGATGGGCGCCGATCCGGCGCGTGCCCGGGGCTCGCTCCGCTTCAGCCTCGGCCACACCTCCACCGACGACGATGTGAAGGCCCTGGCCCAGGCCATCGGCCCCGTCGTCGAACGGGGCCGCCGCGCGGGCCTGTCCTAGCGCGTCAGCGGCTTTGGTGGTGCCTCAGGGCCGGTCTGGCGGAACTCAGGGCTGGTAGGGCGCGAGCGCGCGCCAGCCCGGGTCGTTGGTGGAGGCGACCTTGGCCTTGCCCTCGCCCCAGCTCGCGGCGAGCTGGTCCAGCTCGGCGATCACCCCGGAGTCCGGGTCGGCGTACAGGTGGAACACCCGCAGCCCGTCGCCGGTCTCCCGTACCGCGAGCACCGCGCGGTCGCCCAGCGCGGCCAGCTTCTTCTCGAACTTGCGCAGCGCGGACGACGAGGGGTCGACCGGCAGCCGGTCGGGGTTGCTGTGCCGGTACGGGACGGAGATCGCCACGTGCAGGTCGCACAGCGGGTAGTCCTGGCGGTGCAGCGGGAACCGCGCGCCCAGCCGCGCCGGGTGCCCGCGCGGGGTGCGTCCCTCGCCGGTCAGCCAGGTCGGCTCCTCGAACGGCTCGGCGATCTGCTCCACCACCGCGCGCAGCATCGCGGGCGGCAGCGCGTCCACCGGGGCCTCCGTCGCGATCGTGACCTCGCCGATCCAGCGCGCCACGTCGTCCTCGCCCATGGACCAGTCCAGCACGTGCCGCGCGACCTGGAGCTGCTGCTCCTCCGACACGAACAGGAAGTCCGGATGGTAGGCCGAGATGTGCACCCGGGCCCGCGCGGTGTCGGCGCGCATGCCGAGCTTGACGTAGTCGAGGTCGAACTCGTGGTCGCCCAGGAGCAGCTTGTGCTCCAGCATCTCCAGGTCGGGCTGCCGCGCCGGATGGAACCGCCACCCGTGCGCCGCGTCGCCGCTCGGCGCCGCCCGGACCCAGCGCTCGGTCAGCCCGCGCAGCTCGGGGTCGCCGCCACCGGTGAGCGTCAGGACGGGGCTGTCGCCGTCCCCGCCACCGATCTCCCACTGCAACGCCGGGTGGATCCTGTGGACCCGGTGCGTCAGCTCCTCCACGATCGGGGCGGGCAGCCCGTCGGCGTGGTGCTCGCCCTCCGCGGCGGGACCGGCGCCCGCCTCCGGGGCGTTGATCGACGCTTCGATGTCGGGGCGCCTTCGCTCCCACCACTCCCAGAAGTCGCTGATCGACGCGGGCGTGGCGGCGGACGCCTCTCGGGGACGGCGGAAGATTCCCATAGCGGGCTCATCGTACGCGGAGACCGGCCGGAAACCGCGCAGCGACCGGTCACTTCCAACGCCTACAGTTGAGAACGTTATGTCTTTGCGCGTTCTGGCCGCCATGTCGGGCGGCGTCGACTCCGCCGTGGCCGCCGCCCGCGCCGCCGACGCCGGTCACGAGGTGACCGGCGTGCACATGGCGCTGTCCAGCAACCCCCAGTCGTACCGGACGGGCGCCCGCGGCTGCTGCACCCTGGAGGACTCCAGGGACGCCCGCCGCGCCGCCGACGTGATCGGGATCCCCTTCTACGTGTGGGACCTGGCCGAACGGTTCGACCGCGACGTGGTGCAGGACTTCGTGGCCGAGTACGCGGCGGGCCGCACCCCCAATCCGTGCCTGCGCTGCAACGAGAAGATCAAGTTCGCGGCGCTGCTGGACCGGGCGCTGGCGCTGGGCTTCGACGCGGTGTGCACCGGCCACTACGCGCGGCTCGACCCGTCCACCGGGGTCCTGCGCCGCGGCGTGGACGAGGCCAAGGACCAGTCCTACGTGCTGGCCGTGTGCACCCCCGAGCAGCTCTCGCACGCGCTGTTCCCGCTCGGCGACACCACCAAGGCCGGCATCCGGGCCGAGGCGGAGCGGCGCGGGCTCCAGGTGGCCGACAAGCCCGACAGCCACGACATCTGCTTCATCGCCGACGGCGACACCCGCGCGTTCCTGGCCGACCGCCTCGGCACCGCGCCCGGCCCGATCGTCGACCTGGACGGCAACCAGGTGGGGGAGCACGAGGGCGCCTACGCCTACACGGTGGGCCAGCGCAAGGGCCTGCGCATCGGCCGTCCCGCGCCCGATGGCCGCCCCCGGTACGTCCTGGACATCTCCCCGGTGACCAACACCGTGACCGTCGGGCCGCGCGAGGCGCTGGACGTCCACGAGATCGTGGGGGAGCGTCCCGTGTGGCTCTCGCCCGAGCCCGAGGGGCCGTTCGGCTGCCGCGTGCAGTTGCGCGCGCACGGCGAGGTGTACGACTGCACGGTGGAGCCTGGGCGCGAGCGGATTCGCATCCGGCTCTCCGCGCCCGCCCGTGGCGTCGCACCCGGGCAGGCCGCCGTCCTGTACGAGGGCGACCGCGTCCTGGGGTCCGCCACCATCGCCGAGGCGGCCCGCGTTTCCGCGTAGCGCTTCCCGCGTACGCCGCCTTAACGTGAGAGATCGTTTTGGGAGCACTGGTAGCGGTTCGGTGTTCGGTGTGAGGAGAAATCTGTGAAGTTCGGCGTCTCGACGTTCGTCACCGACGACGGCATCGGCCCAGCGCAGCTCGGCCGGGCCCTGGAGGAACGCGGTTTCGGATCCCTCTACGTGGCCGAGCACACCCATATCCCGGTCAAGCGGGAGTCGCCCTGGCCGGGCGGCGGCGAGCTGCCCCGCCACTACTACCGCACGCTCGACCCGTTCGTGCTCCTCACCGCCGCGGCGGCGGTGACCGAACGCCTGGAGGTGGGCACCGGGATCGCGCTGATCATCCAGCGGGACCCGATCGTGCTGGCCAAGGAGGTCGCCTCGCTCGACCTGATCTCCGGCGGGCGTGCGGTGCTGGGCGTCGGCGCGGGCTGGAACCGCGAGGAGATGCGCAACCACGGCACCGACCCCAAGACCCGGATGCGGCTGCTCGTCGAACGGGTCGAGGCGGTCAAGGCCCTCTGGACGCAGGAGGAGGCCGAGTACCACGGCGAGTTCGTCGACTTCGACCCCGTGTACTCCTACCCCAAGCCGGTGCAGAGCCCGCACCCGCCGGTGATGATCGGGGGGAGCGGGCCGACCACGTTCGACCGGGTGGCGCGGGTCGGCGACGGCTGGATGCCGATCTACGGCCGGGGGACCGGCGACCTGCCCGCGCAGATCGCCGAGCTGCGCGAGCGGGCGGGACGGCGCGTCGCGGTGACGGTGTTCGGCGTACCTGGTAAGCCCGAGACCGTGGAATGGCTACGAGAGGCGGGCGCCGACCAGATCCTCTTCAACCTCGAGACGCTGCCCGAGGCCGACACCCTGCGCTCGCTCGACCGGCTGGCCGGCCTGCTGTGAGCGAGCCCGATCTTCCCTGGCGGCACGCTACCGCCACGGGCGTCGGCTCGTACCCGGGCGTGGACCCGGAGGAGACGCTGCGGATCGTCCTGGGCGAGCTGCCCGAGCTTCCGCACCTGCCCGAGCTGCCGGACCGCGGTCCGGGCGCCGACATGATCGGGCGCGCCGCGGCGCTGCTGGTGGACCTGGCGGTACGGGTGGAGCCGTCCGGGTGGCGGTTCTCCGACCGTCCGGGACGCGACACCCGGCGCGCGCTCGACCATCTGGCGCGCGACCTGGACGTCCTGGAGGAGCTGGCGGGCGGGCACGACGGCCCCTTCAAGATCCAGGTCACCGGGCCGTGGACACTGGCGTCCGGGATCGAGCTGCGGCACGGCGACCGCGCCCTCAAGGACCCCGGCGCGGTCCGCGACCTGGTCGCGTCGCTGGCCGAGGGCGTGGCCGGGCATGTGGCGGACGTGCGGCGGCGCTTGCCGAGAGCGCGGATCCTGCTGCAACTCGACGAACCGGCGCTTCCCGCGGTGCTGGCGGGCGGCGTCCCGACCGCCAGCGGCTTCTCCCGGCTGCCGGCCGTGGAGGAGCCCGTCGCCGAGGACGGGCTGCGCCAGGTGATCGGCGCCGTCGGGGACGCGGCGTTCCCGATCGTGCACTGCTGCGCGCGGCGCGTCCCGTACGGGCTGCTGCGGGCGGCCGGCGCCGCCGCCATTTCGGTCGACCTGAAAATGGTGCCGGAGCGAGATGACGACGCGCTGGGCGAGGCCATCGACGCGGGCGTGGGACTCCTCCTGGGCGTGGTGCCGGCGACGGACACGGCGCTGCCGTCCCTGGAGGCCACCGCGGCCCCCGTACGGGAGCTGTGGCGGCGGCTCGGGTTCCCCGCGCCGCAGTTGGCGAGGCAGGTCGTCATCACACCCGCGTGCGGCCTGGCCGGCGCCACGCCCCGGTACGTGCGGGCGGCGCTCGCCCGCTGCCGCGACACCGCCCTGATGCTGTACGAGGCCGCCGAGTAGTGTTCTGACGTGGGAATGTCGGTGGCGCACGCCACAATGGGGTCATGACCGCGAGCAACGGTGTACCGGCCGAGGCGGCTCGGCGCCATGCCGAGCTGAGCCAGGAGATCGACGAGGCCAACTACCGCTACTACGTGCTCGACAGCCCGACGCTGAGCGACGCCGAATACGACAGGCTGATGCGCGAGCTCAGGGCGCTGGAGGACGAGTATCCGGAACTGGTCACGCCGGACTCGCCGACGCAGCGGGTCGGGGCGCCGCTGATCACCGAGTTCGCCACCGTCCCGCACCTGGAGCGCATGCAGAGCCTCGACAACGCGATGAACGTCGAGGACCTGCTGGCCTGGGACGAGCGGGTGGTCAAGGAGGTCGGCAAGGTCGCCGCCTACCTCTGCGAGCCCAAGATCGACGGGCTGGCGATCGCGCTGGTGTACGAGAACGGCCGGCTGGTGCGCGGTGTGACCAGGGGCGACGGCCGCGCCGGCGAGGACGTGACGCTCAACGTCCGCACCATCGACTCCGTCCCGACCCGGCTCACGGGCGAGGGCTGGCCCGAGGTGCTGGAGGTGCGCGGCGAGGTCTTCCTGACCGTCGAGGGATTCCATCAGGTCAACGAGGCCCAGGCGGAGGCGGGCAAGCCGCCGTTCGCCAACCCGCGCAACGCCGCGGCCGGGTCGCTGCGCCAGAAGGACCCGCGGGTCACCGCGCGGCGCCCCCTCGACATGCTGGTCCACGGGTTCGGCGCCTGGCGCGGCGGCAAGCGGCCCGACAGCCAGTCCGGGTCGTACGAGCTGATGCGCGGGTGGGGGCTGCCCGTCAGCGACCGCTACCGGGTCGTCCAGACGATGGACGAGGTCCGCGCGTACATCGAGTACTACGGCGAGCACCGGCACGACACCGCCTACGAGATCGACGGCGTGGTGGTGAAGGTCGACCAGTTCCCGTTGCAGCGGCGGCTCGGATCCACCTCGCGCGCGCCGCGCTGGGCGATCGCCTGGAAGTACCCGCCCGAGGAGGTCAACACCAAGCTGCTCGACATCAAGGTCGGCGTCGGGCGCACCGGGCGGATCACCCCCTACGGCGTGATGCAGCCGGTCGAGGTGGCCGGGTCCGTGGTGGCCTACGCGACCCTGCACAACGAGCGCGAGGTCAAGCGCAAGGGCGTGCTCATCGGCGACACCGTGGTGCTGCGCAAGGCCGGCGACGTGATCCCCGAGATCGTGGCGCCGGTGCCGGGGCTGCGCGACGGGTCCGAACGCGAGTTCTCCATGCCCACGCACTGCCCCGAGTGCGGCACCAAGCTGGAGCGCGAGAAGGAGAGCGACGTCGACATCCGCTGCCCCAACGCGCGGCGGTGCCCGGCGCAGCTGCGCGAGCGGCTGTTCTTCGTCGCGGGCCGCAGCGCCTTCGACATCGACGCCCTGGGCTATGTCGGCGCGACCGCGCTCACCCAGCCGCTGGAGCCCAGCGAGCCGCCGGTGGAGAACGAGGGCGACCTGTTCGACCTCACCGTCGAGCAACTGCTGCCGATCAAGACGGTGGTGCGCGACCAGCGCACCGGCCTGCCGAGGATCGACGAGAAGACCGGCGAGCCCAAGGTCGTGACGTTCTTCGCCAACAAGGAGGGCAGGCCCAAGAAGATCGTCCACAAGCTGCTCCAGGAGCTGGAGGAGGCCAAGAAGCAGCCGCTGTGGCGGGTGCTCGTGGCGCTGTCCATCCGGCACGTCGGCCCGTCCGTCGCGCAGGACCTCGCCCGCGAGATGCGCTCGATGGACGCCATCCGCAACGCCTCGGAGGAGGAACTGGCCGCGGTCGAAGGGGTGGGGCCGACCATCGCCACGTCCATCAAGGACTGGTTCGCGGTCGACTGGCACCGGGAGATCGTGGACAAATGGGCCGCCGCCGGTGTGCGGATGGAGGACGAGACGACCGCGGGCCCGCGTCCCCTGGAGGGCGTCAGCGTGGTCATCACCGGCTCGCTGGAGGAGTTCAGCCGCGACTCGGCCACCGAGGCCGTGCAGGAGCGCGGCGGCAGGGTCAGCGGATCGGTGTCCAAGAAGACCGATTTCGTGGTGGTGGGGGAGAGCCCCGGGTCCAAGTACGACAAGGCCGTCAAGCTCGGCGTCCCCGTGCTGGACGAGGCCGGGTTCCGGGTCCTGCTGAACGAAGGGCCGGAAGCGGCCAAAAATGTAACCCAGAGCGGGGACGCATGACCGGCCCGTGGCGATCGCGCCGATAACCAGGCGGGCGTTACCCAAAGACATGGCCCGGCTACACTGAGCCGGTGCGCTGGTGCACAATGGGCATAACGGAACGTACCCAATCGGTTTCGCGAGGTGGGTAAAGGTCGTACCCTCCCTGACATCACGACCCACCTGCGGGCGACCGCGCCCCGCCGGGGGACGCCCCCCGCAATCCCCCCGAGGAAGTGATGAAGGACCCGAACAACACGCGGAACACGGTGCCGCGCCGGGGGTCACCGCTCTGGACCTACTTCGTGGTGACCACCCTGGCGGGCATCGCCGCGTGCGTCGCCGCGCTCGCCACGCTGACCGGCGCGGACGTCGACGCCCTCGTGGGCAACCCCCTGTTCTGGATCCTGGGCTGCTTCATCATCTTCGGTGAGCTGCGCCCGATCATCACGCCCGGCTCCACCGAGAACAACGGCGCCACCACCTCCACCACGTTCTCGTTCGCGGCCCTTCTCTACGCGGGCCTGCCCATCGCCGCGCTCCTCCAAGCCGTCGCCGCCACCACCTGCGGCGTCCTGCGCGGCCGCAGCCCCCACCGCATCGCCTTCAACGCCGCCCAGTACACCCTCAGCCTCGGCGCCGCCCACCTGGTGCTCGTCCTCTTCGGGGTGCAGGCCGGCCCCACCTCCCTGTGGGTGCCCCAAGGATCCGACCTGCCCGCGATCGCGCTGGCCGGCGCGGTCTACTTCGCCGGCAACGTCACCCTCGTCGGCACCGCCGTCGCGCTGCACGAACGCGTCCCGCTGCTCAAGGCGCTCCGCTGGGACCTCGGCTACCAGGTGCTCGTGCACCTCGCACTGCTCGGCCTCGCCCCCCTCATGGTCGTGGCCATGCACCGCTCCGCCGCGTTCGTCCCGCTGATCGTGCTGCCGTTCATCGCGGTCTACCTCAACGCCTCCGTCTCGGTACGGCGCGAACACCAGGCTTTGCACGACGGCCTCACCGGGCTGCCCAACCGCAAACTGCTGATCGTCCGTACCGAGCAGGCCCTGGCCGACGTGCGCGCCGCCGGAGGACCCGGCCCCTCCCTGCTGACGGGCCGCCGCAGGCAGGGCACCGAACAGGACCGCCGCGCCGGGCTCTTCCTGCTCGACCTCGACCGCTTCAAAGAGGTCAACGACACCCTCGGGCACGCCACGGGCGACCGGCTCCTCCAGCTCGTCGCGCACCGCCTCACCCACAGCGTCCGCCCCGGCGACCTCGTCGCCAGGCTCGGCGGCGACGAGTTCGCCGTGCTGCTCCCCACCGTCCGCGACGCCGCCGCCGCCCGCGAGGTCGCCGCCCGGCTCCGCGCCGCCCTCAGCGAACCCGTGCGGATGGACGGCATGTCCTTCGACCTGGAGGCCAGCGTCGGCATCGCGCTGTTCCCCGACCACGCCCCCGACTTCGAACTGCTCCTCCAGCGCGCCGACGTCGCCATGTACAACGCCAAAGGCAGCCGCAGCGGAGTCGAGGTCTACTCACCCGCCAACGACCGCAACTCCCCGGCCCGCCTCACCATGCTCGGCGACCTCCGCCGCGCCGTCGACCGGGGCGAACTCGAGCTGTACTACCAGCCCAAGGTGTCCCTGCACGACGGCCAGCTCGTCGGAATGGAAGCCCTCGTCCGCTGGCGCCACCCCGACCAGGGCGTGCTGGAACCCGACCACTTCCTCCCGGTCGCCGAACAGACCTACCTCATGCGCTCGATCACCCGCCACGTCGTCGAGGCGGCCCTCGCCCAGGCCGCCGACTGGTGGCGGGAAGACCTCACCGTCCAGGTCGCCGTGAACGCCTCCGGACGCGACCTGCTCGACACCGGCCTCACCGAGACCATCGAGAACGGCCTGCTACGCCGCGGCCTCCCCGCCGCCGCCCTCCAACTGGAGATCACCGAGCGCATCCTCATGAACGAGGCCGCCTACGCCTCCGACACCGTCACCGCGCTCGCCGCCCTTGGCATCCCCCTCAGCCTCGACGACTTCGGCACCGGCTACTCCTCCCTCGTACGCCTCAAACGAATGCCCGTCGAAGAAATCAAGATCGACGCCTCGTTCGTCACCCGCATCACCACCTCCGCCGACGACGCAGTGATCGTCCGCTCCATCGTCGACCTCGTCCGCACCCTCGGCCTGCGCTCCGTCGCCGAAGGCGTCGAAGACCCCCAGACCGCCGTCGCCCTCCGCGAAATGGGCTGCGACGCCGCCCAAGGCTGGCACTTCGGCCGCCCCATGGACGCCGCCACCGCCACCGACTGGCTCCGCCGCCGAATGCAACGCGCCCCAGAACCCGCTGCGTAGTGTTTATTGGCAAGCACGAGCTGCGCTCCTCGCCTGGCGGCTCGTCGCTTGTCGTGCTTGCGGCGATCGCTGCATCGCTCCGACTCGCCCAGGGGCTCGCTTCGCGATCAGGTCCTCGCAAGCTCGGACCTGCCTTCGGTCGCGATCGCAGCGCTTGGGCGACCGTTCGGGGCTGGGGTGACGGGCTGAGGTAGTTGGGGCTGTGTTTATTGGCACCCGCGAGCTGCGCTCCTCGCCTGGCGGCTCGTCGCGCTGTGCTTTTTTGGCGGTGCCTGCGGCGTCGGGCGCTGGGGCGCCCTCCTTCTCCGGCACCGCGTGCGATCGCTGCATCGCTTCGACTCGCCCTAGGGGGCTCGCTTCGCGATCAGGGTCTCGCTGGCGCTCGCCCCTGCCTTCGGTCGCGATCGCGGCGCTTGGGCGACCGTTCGGGGCTGGGGTGGGGGGGCTGAGGTAGTGGGCGGCTGTGTTCCTTGCAGGCGCGAGCTGCGCTTTTCGCCTGGTGGCTTGTTGCGCTCGGCCCTGCCTTTGGGCGTGATCGCAACGCTTGGGCGGACGCTCGGGTTGGGGTTGTTGCGGGCTGGGGGGTGGTCGGTTAACGGATTGGGCGTGACGCCGGGCGTGCCGGAGGGTTCGTGATCACGAAGCTGGGGCGTGAGGACCACATCGGGGGAGAGGGTTTCCGGGGCCTTCGGCCTTGGGGTGGCCGCGAGCTGTGGTCGTGGAGCGGCTTGTTGGTGCGAGGGGCTGCCCAGCGGCCCAATTGTGGGGTGGGTCGGCTTTGGTGTGATTGTGGTGGTTAGGGTTGTGGGCTGTCGCGATCGGAGTTTTTTGGCTTTGCTTTTTAGGATTTTTGGGTTGGGGGTTGTCCTTAGTAGGGGCGGCGGCGGTCTGGGGGGACGTCCTGGTAGGTGTCGTCGTAGTAGCGTCCGTCGCCTCCCGGGGGTGGGCGGCGGCGGGCGCTGGCCATGCGGATGATGCCGATGATCAGCCCGGCCAGTCCGCCGACCATCAGGATGATCCCGACCACGCGGATGTCCAGGCCGCTGACGTCGATCTCGACGGCGTAGGTCAGGATCGCGCCGATGATGATCAGCGCGAGCCCGGCTCCGATGGTCACGGTGCTCTCCTCTCGTCCGTGGAGCTACCTGATGGGCGTTCCCCGCATATCCGTACGAAACCGAGATAGCGGTGCGAGTCCGCGTCCGTGTGGCAAGGGGCGCTAAAGTACCCGCGTGAACGAACTGCGCGCTGTGATACTCGTATTCGCGCTGATCGGTCTGGGCATCTTCTTCTTCGCCGGGGTCTCCGAGGTAGACAGCCAGGACCAGGACAGCACCAAGAGCCTGCTGATGGCGGGATTCTGCATGATCTCCTGCGCGATGATCGCCGCGGGCGCGCTCGCGGGGCTGGGCAGGCCGTCGGCGTCGCGGGCCACCAGGGTGTCCTTCGGGGGGCGCGGCGAGGTGATGCCGCCTCCGCCGTACGGGCAGCCCTACGCGCCCGTGCCTCCGCAGCCGGGGCAGGCTCCTCCTCCTCCCCAATAGTCGGCCGTAACGGACCTCCCACCGGCGGGTAAATGGTGTCGGGCGGGCGGGGCGCGGCCCCTAGGATGGGCGGCGAACCCCATCGATCGCAGGAACGGTTGTCACATGTCCGCCATCACCCGTGACGAGGTGGCTCACCTCGCCCGGCTGTCCCGGCTGGCGCTGGCCGACGATGAGCTCGACCATCTCGCCGCCCAGCTCGACCAGATCATCTCCGCGGTCGCGCGGGTCCAGGAGGTCGCGGCGGAGGACATCCCGCCGACCTCGCACCCGCTGCCGCTGACCAACGTCTACCGGCCGGACGAGAACGTGCCCTGCCTGACGCCCGAGCAGGCGCTGGCCGAGGCACCCGCGGCCGAGGAGCAGCGTTTCCGCGTCCCGCGGATCCTGGACGAGGAGGCGTGACGGTGAGCGACGATCTGGTCAGGCGGACCGCGGCCGAGCTGGGCGAGCTGATCGCGTCCGGTCAGACGTCGGCGGCGGAGGTGGCCCGCGCCCACCTGGACCGCGTGCAGGCGGTGGACGGCCGGGTACACGCGTTCCTCCACGTGGACGAGGACACGGTGCTGGCCCAGGCCCGCCGGGTCGACGAACGGCTCGCCGCGGGCGAGGAGCTGGGCCCGCTGGCGGGGGTGCCGATCGCGCACAAGGACGTGTTCACCACCACCGACATGCCCACCACCGCCGGGTCCAAGATCCTGGAGGGCTGGCGCCCGCCGTACGACGCCACCGTGACCGCGCGGCTGCGCGAGGCGGGGCTGGTCATCCTCGGCAAGACCAACATGGACGAGTTCGCGATGGGCTCGTCCACCGAGAACAGCGCCTACGGCGACACCCACAACCCCTGGGACCTGACCCGGATCCCCGGCGGCTCGTCCGGCGGCTCGTCGGCGGCGGTCGCCGCGTACGAGGCGCCGCTGGCCACCGGCACCGACACCGGCGGCTCGATCCGGCAGCCCGCGGCGGTCACCGGGATCGTGGGCACCAAGCCCACCTACGGCGGGTCGTCCCGGTACGGGGTGATCGCGTTCGCCTCGTCCCTGGACACGCCGGGCCCCTTCGCCCGCAACGTCCTGGACGCGGCGCTCCTCCACCAGGCGTTCTCCGGTCACGACCGGATGGACTCCACCTCGATCGACCAGCCCGTGCCGCCCGTCGTCGAGGCCGCGCGCCGCGCCGACGTGACCGGCATGACCGTCGGCGTGGTCAGGGAACTGGCCGGCGACGGCTCCCAGCCGGGCGTGCGCGCCCGCTTCCAGGAGGCCGTCGACCTCCTGGAGTCGCTGGGCGCCAAGGTCGTCGAGGTGTCCTGCCCGAACTTCACCTACGCGCTGCCCGCCTACTACCTGATCGCCCCCTCGGAATGCTCGTCCAACCTGGCGCGTTTCGACGCGATGAGGTACGGGCTGCGGGTCGGGGACGACGGGACGCGCAGCGCCGAGGAGGTCATGGCGCTCACCCGCGCCAAGGGCTTCGGCGCGGAGGTCAAGCGGCGGATCATGCTGGGCACCTACGCGCTGTCCTCGGGCTACTACGACGCCTACTACGGCAAGGCGCAGCAGGTCCGCACGCTGATCCAGCGCGACTTCGACGCCGCGTTCGGCCAGGTGGACGTGCTGCTGTCGCCCACTACCCCGACCACGGCCTTCCCGCTCGGCGAGCGCGCGGACGACCCGATGGCGATGTACCTGGCCGACCTCTACACCATCCCGTCCAACCTGGCGGGGAACGCCGCCATCTCGGTCCCCTGCGGCCTCGCCGACGAGGACGGCCTCCCGGTGGGCCTCCAGATCATGGCGCCGGTCCTGGCCGACCACCGCGTCTACCAGGCCGCCGCCGCGGTGGAGCGCGCCTTGCAGGACACCTGGAACGGCCCGCTCCTGGCCAAGGCCCCGGAGCTCTGAGGGCGGCGGGCGCCGCCGAGCCGACTACGTTGAATCCCTCGGACGGGTTCCCGCGTACGCGGGCACGGTCCGAGGGGCGCTGAAGGGATGGGGAGAGAAGTGACCACTCCGACGCTGCTGCCGTATGAGCAGGCGCTGGCCAAGTATGAGCCGGTCCTGGGTATCGAGACGCATATCGAGCTTGGCACGCGGTCGAAGATGTTCTGCGGCTGCCCGACCACGTTCGGGGCCGAGCCCAACACCCAGGTCTGCCCGGTCTGCCTCGGGCTGCCCGGGAGCCTTCCCGTGACCAACCAGGCCGCGATCGAGGGCATCATCAAGATCGGCCTGGCGCTCGGCTGCGAGATCGTCGAATGGTGCAGGTTCGCCCGGAAGAACTACTTCTACCCGGACATGCCGAAGAACTTTCAGATCTCCCAGTACGACGAGCCCCTGTGCGTGAACGGCCACCTGGACGTCGAGGTGGAGGGCGAGACGTACCGGATCGGGATCGAGCGCGTCCACATGGAGGAGGACACCGGCAAGTCGCTGCACCGGGGCGGCACCACCGGGCGCATCCACGGCGCGGACCACTCGCTGGTCGACTACAACCGGGCCGGGATCCCGCTGGTGGAGATCGTGACCAAGCCGATCACCGCGACCGGCGACAAGGCGCCCCTCGTGGCCCGCGCCTACGCGACCGAGCTGCGGGAACTCGTCCGTTCCCTGGGGGTCTCGGACGTCCGCATGGAGCAGGGCTCGATGCGCTGCGACGTCAACGTCTCCCTCATGCCGCGCGGCGCCTCCGAGTGGGGCACCCGCACCGAGACCAAGAACGTCAACTCGCTGCGTTCCGTGGAACGCGCCGTCCGTTCCGAGATCGAGCGGCAGGCGGGCGTCCTGGACGCGGGCGGCCGCGTGATCCAGGAGACCCGGCACTTCAACGAGGAGACCGGCACCACCAGCAGCGGCCGGAGCAAGGAGGAGGCGCAGGACTACCGCTACTTCCCCGAGCCCGACCTGGTGCCGATGGCACCGTCCCGGGACTGGGTGGAGGAGCTGCGCGCGTCCCTGCCGGAGCTGCCCGCCGCCCGCCGGGCCCGCGTCCAGAGGGAGTGGAACCTCTCCGACCTGGAGCTGCGGGACGTGGTCAACGCCGGCGCCCTCGACCTGATCGAGGAGACGGTCAAGGCGGGCACCGACCCCGCGGCGGCCCGCAAGTGGTGGATGAACGAGCTGTCCCGCCGCGCCACCGAGCAGGGCCTGGAACTCGCGGACCTGCCCATCACGCCCGCCCAGGTGGCCCGCGTCCAGGAGATGGTCACGGCCGGCGAGCTGAACGACAAGCTGGCCCGCCAGGTCTTCACCGGCGTCCTCGCGGGCGAGGGCACCCCGGACGAGGTGGTCGCCGCCCGCGGCCTCAAGATCGTCCGCGACGAGGGCGAGCTGGCCGCCATCGTCGACCAGGTGATCGCGGACAACCCGGAGGTGGCCGACAAGGTCCGCGGCGGCAAGGTCAACGCGGTCGGCGCCCTGATCGGCCCCATCATGAAGGCCACCAAGGGCCAGGCCGACGCGGGCCGCGCCCGCCGGCTCATCCTGGAGAAGCTGGGCGTCTCCTGACGGACGTCACCGGAGGGGGATGACGAGGATCCTGTCGTCCCCCTCCCGGGGATCCCCGCGGCCGTCGTGGTTGCTGGTCGTCACCCACAGCGACCGCCCGTCGGGCGCCGCGACGACGGCGCGCAGCCGCCCGTACCGCCCGTCGAAGTGCGCGACGGGACGGCCCACGCCCCCCTTCCCGTCCAACGGCACCTGCCAGAGCCGCTCGCCCCGCAGCGCCGCCGCCCACAGCGACCCGCCCGCGATCGCCAGACCCGACGGCGACGCCTCGGCCGTGCTCCACGTCAGCAGCGGATCGGTGAAGGAACGCCGGTTCCCCACGCCCTCCACCTCGGGCCACCCGTAGTTACGCCCCCGCTCGATCCGGTTGATCTCGTCGAAGGTGTTCTGGCCGAACTCGGTGGCGAACAGCCGCCGCTCCCGATCCCAGGCGAGCCCCTGCACGTTGCGGTGCCCGTACGACCACACCCGCGTCCCGAAGGGGTTGCCGGGCGCCGGGCGCCCGTCCCCGGTCACCCGCAGGATCTTCCCGCCGAGCGACTCCCGGTTCTGCGAGAGCTCGACCTGCCCCGCCTCCCCGGTGGAGATGTACAGGTACCCATCGGGCCCGAACGCGAGCCGGCCCCCATTGTGGTTCCCGGCCTTGGGAATCCCCGTCACGATCGGACGGAACTGCCCCAGCCCCCCGTCGTACCGTGCCCGCACCACCCGGTTGTCCTCGGCCGCCGTGTAGTACAGGTAGATCGTCCGATCCTGCTCGTACCGCGGCGAGACCGCCACACCCAGCAACCCGGCCTCGCTCCTGGGCTGAACCCCGGGAACCCTCCCGACCCGGCTGACCCGCCCCTGCGGCGTCACGCGTACCAGATCCCCGCTGTCACGTTCAGTGACCAGCGCGTCCCCGCCAGGCAGGAAGGCCACCGCCCACGGCACTTCGAGCCCGGTGGCCAACGTCCGAGGCTCCCCGAGCCGCGCCGTCCCGGTCGCACCGGAACTGGGAACCGGCGCGGGCGTCCGAGCACCCCCCGTCCCCGACGGCCCCGCCTGCCCGGACCCGCCGTCCGAACACCCCGCCAGCAGAACGGCGGCGGCCCCCGCCGCCACAACCACACGCTTCGCCAGAAAAGTCATCGGCCGCCTCTCGGTCACGTCACTCTTACTACGGATCCGAAGGCCGTCCCGTTCCGAAACACCGAAACCCGCCACCCCCAGCCCTAGGTCATCACCAACGCCGAGCGGGACGGCAAGGGGGGCGAAGCCCCCAATGGGGGCAAGGGGCAGAGCCCCAAGGGGGTGCAGGGGGCGGAGCCCCCTGCCGGGGTCGTAGGGGCGCCCGCCCTGACCCCGGCGG
>NZ_JBIMPP010000101.1:0-22008 GCF_043906805.1 Actinomadura sp. SCN-SB
CAGATCCGACCGGGACCGGCCCAACCGGGATCGAATCCAACCGGGATCGGCCAGTCGAGACCAGGCCCAACCGGGACCGGCCGGTCGGGACCAGATCCGACAGGGACCGGCCGTCCGGAAACAGGTCCGACAGGGACCGGGTCAGCCGGGACCAGATCCGAGAGGCACCGGGTCAATCGGCAACAGATCCGACCGGGACCGGCCCAACCGGGGCCGAGTCCGAACGGATCCTGCCAACCGAGAACAAGTCCGACAGGGACCGGGCCAGTCGGGACCGGGCCCGACCAGGACCGGTCCAGCCGAGACCAGATCCGACAGGGACCGGGTCCAAACAAGAACCGGGCCGACCAGATCCGGGCCAACCGGATCCGGGGACGTCCATGCACAGGTGCTGGGAAGCTCTGGCGCCTTGCGTCGGGCGCTGGAGCCGGTCGGGCCTGGGCTGCCGCTGACCGGTTGTCAGGCTGCTGACGCGATTCCCTGCATCGAGGTCTGCCTCAATTCGCTGGTTGAGCCGGGTCCGGTAGGTCTTGGGGCGGTGGGTTCGTTCATTGGGGCTTGACAGTGGATGGGAGGATAACCGTTATATTGAGCTAACGGTTAGACGGGAGGCGTCATGCAGCAGGAAGTGATCCTGGCGATGCTGGCCAAGGAGCCTTCGCACGGGTACCAGCTGCGCGCGCGGTTGCGTGAGGCGCTCGGCCCCCTCGGGGAGGCGATGAACGCCGGGCACGTCTACGTCACGCTGACCCGGCTGGAGAAGGCCGGGCTTGTGGCGGTGGAGAAGGCTCCGGGCGGCGCCGACCGGTCGGATCGCAAGGTGTACGCGCTGACACCCGATGGGCAGCGGCGGGTCGCCGAGTGGATCTCGGAGGTGGACTGGCCCAAGCCCGACCTCGCGGAGTTCCATCTCAAGCTGATCGCCGCCGCGGCGGCCAGGCTGGCGGACCCGATCGCCATCGTCGACACCCAGCGCCGTGAGCTCCTGCGCCGGCTGCGTGACGCTCAGCGCGCCGCCATGGCCGCGCGGGACCGCTGGGACGCGGCGCTGCTGCTGGAGGGCATCGTGCTCCGGCTCCAGGCGGATCTGCGCTGGCTCGAAGCATGTGAGAAGAGCTGGACCCACCGAAGGAGTGGATCGTGAACGACGGCGCCGCTACGCCCGTGCTTCGCGCCCGTGGGCTGCGGAAGGTGCACGGCAAGGGAGAAGGCTTAGTACGCGCCGTCGATGGAGTCGATCTCGACGTCGGCGCTGGAGAGACGGTGGCGGTGATGGGGCCGAGCGGCTGCGGGAAGTCAACACTGCTGCACCTGCTGGGAGGGCTGGACCGGCCCTCGGGTGGAGAGGTGTCGCTGAACGGCCGCCGTATCGACGACCTCACTGAAAGGACCCTTGCCCGGATGCGGCGCACCGATGTCGGCTTCGTCTTCCAGGCGTTCCATCTGATGGAGGAACTCACCGCCATCGAGAACGTCGAACTCGCCGCGCTGCTCGCGGGACGCTCGCCGCGGTCCGCCAGACGGCGCGCGGAGGAGTTGCTGGAGCAGGTCGGGCTCGCCGACCGGGCTCGTTTCCTGCCCTCGGCGCTGTCGGGCGGCCAGCGGCAGCGGGTCGCGATCGCCCGGGCGTTGAGCAACGAGCCGTCGGTCGTTCTCGCCGACGAGCCGACCGGGAACCTGGACAGCGCCGCCACCCTGGACGTCCTCCAGCTCTTCGAAAACCTGCACCAGTCCGGGCAGACGCTGGTCGTCGTCACCCACGACGCGCGGATCGCGGCCACCGCGGATCGGATGATCTCGATGCGTGATGGCGCCTTCGTGGACGAGACCCGGCTGTCCGGTGGCACCACCGGACAGCTCGGGGCCTTCGTCGGGCTGGAGGACTGAGGACCATGGGCCGCTGCGCGCTGCTCGTGAGCCGCATGGTGCTCGTCGCCCGCCTGGCCGCGCGTGACCTGCGGCGGCGTCGTGGCGAGGCCGCGCTTCTGCTGCTCGCCATGGTGACGGCCACCACGACGCTGACGCTCGGGCTCGTCCTGCGGGACGCGGCAGCCGACCCGTACCAGAGCACCCGCGAGGCGACCAAGGGACCCGACGTGGTAGCCAGCGTCGACGCCCACCAGCTTTCCGACCTTCGGAAGCTGACCCGTGCCCAGGGCGTCATCGACCACAGCGGCCCGTACCCGGTCGCCGCCGCGAAGCTCCAGACGTCCGGCCGCACGTCGGACGTGCAAGCCGTGGGACGGGACGCCGCGCCCGCGCCCGTCGACCAGCCCGAAGTGGTCCAGGGCGGATGGGTCAGGGATGGCGGCGTGGTACTCGAAGCCGCCTTCGCCAACGCGCTCGACGCGCGCGTTGGTGATCCGGTCACCCTGAACGGTCGGTCGTTCAAGGTCGCCGGGCTTGCGGTCACCGCCGCCATGACGCCCTATCCGGGAGCGTCCTGCATCTTCCCCTGCATGAGCGGCCCCGCTGCCGGTGGACGGGCCGACACCGAACCGCCCGCGGACGTATTGCGCAACCCTGGGCTGGTCTGGCTCACCCAGGCGGATGTACGGAGCCTTACGCCGGACCCGGGCTCCTTGGCCTACGTGATGAACCTGAAGCTGGCCGAGCCCGGGAAGGCCGAGGCGTTCGCCGAGGCCAACATCCAGGGGCATCCGGGCATCGCCCCTCACCTGGAACCGTGGGAGAACATCCTCCTGGAGGCCACCGAAGTGGCCAGAGACACCCAGATCCTGCTGATGATCGGAGCCTGGCTGCTCGGCCTGCTCGCCGTGGCCAGCGTTTCGGTGCTGGTCAGCGGGCGGATGGCGGACCAGACCAGGCGCGTCGGACTCCTCAAGGCGGTCGGCGGCACACCGGGTCTGATCGCCACGGTGCTGCTCGCGGAGTATGTGCTCGTGGCGCTCGTCGCGGCCGTGGCCGGGTTGGCGATCGGGTCGCTCACCGCCCCGTTGCTCACCGAGTCCGGCGCCGGTCTCATCGGCAGCGCGGGCACACCGTCGATGACCTGGTCCACGTTCGGTTCGGTGACCGCGGTGGCACTCGTGGTCGCGGCGGTCGCGACCGTCGTCCCGGCCGTGCGCGCCGCCCGCTCCAGCACCGTCAACGCGCTCGCCGACTCCGCGCGCCCACCCCGCCGCACCGGTTGGCTCATCGCGATGTCGGCCCGACTGCCCGTCCCGCTGCTCCTCGCCTTGCGGATCTCCGCCCGCCGACCGCGCCGTGCCGTGCTGACCGTGGTCAGCATCGCGATCACGCTCAGCGGAATCTTCGTCGCGCTGATCCTCGACACCTTCCTCGCCGACGGGCCGCTCGCCACCGGATATGACGAGGCCCAGGTGGAACTGCTGAGGCGGGTTCTCCTCATCGTGATGGTCACGTTGCTCGCCCTGACGGCGGTCAACGCCGTCTTCATCACCTGGGCGACCGTGCTCGACAACCGGCATTCGTCCGCGCTCGCACGCGCCCTGGGCGCGACCCCTGGCGAGGTGAGCGCCGGACTGGCCGCCGCCCAGGTACTGCCCGCGCTCGCCGGCGCCCTGCTGGGCATCTTCCCCGGAGGCTTCGGTCTGTTCGCCGCCATCATGGTGATCACCGACGGTGAGAGCGACAGGGCCACGTTTCCCTCCCTTTGGCAGATGCTCGTCTTGGTGCTGGCGACCGCACTTGTGGTCGCGGCACTCACCGCGATCCCCGCCCGCCTGGGCGCCCGCCGCCCCATTACGGAAACCCTCCAAGCCGAACTCACCTGACCCACCGGAGAACCCACTCAGCCCAGGTGACCCGCCACTCCACAAGCGGCCGACAAGACCGGTACGGTCACGGTCCAGCGGATAAGCCCCACCGGTACCCGGATCACGGGCCACAACGACATTCGACACGGCTAGCTCACTTCCTCCGACTTCGGGACGGGAAGCCCCGGGGCATCGCGACCCCGAACAATGGGCTCCGGGCACTTTGGGGCGGTGTTCTGGAGGTGGTGGTTAGGGGGTGGCTTGGAGGGTTAGCCAGGTGGACTCTGTGGGGTCGTTTTGGTGGGTGCAGAAGTAGATGCGGCCGGGTTCGCCCCAGTGCCAGCCGAGGTGGGGGTCGGAGTCGAGTTGGAGGAGGAGGCGCCACTCGTCGGCGAGGGTCGTCGCCTCTTCCGGGGAGAGGGGTGTGGCTTCGATGTCGCGGCCGGTGGAGGCGCAGTGGCAGTCGGGGCCGAGAGGGCGCTGAACCAAGGCGGGCCAGCCACCTACCTGGTGAACGGGGACGTGGTCAGGCCAGACGTACTGCTGCCAGGCCGCATAAAGCTGCTCGTACACGGAGAGGACCCCGCTGTACGAGCCGTCCAGTCGTCGCAGGATCGGCTCTTGCGGTGAGGGGAGCGACAGGAAGGCGGCTGCCCCGAGGGGGCGCTCCGGCGAGGGTGTGACTTCGGGCGGGGCCGCGGTGGGGCGCAGCTCGCCGGTGAAGACTCTCCAGGCGCCACGCTGCGAGGGATCGTCACCCCAGGGACGCGGCAGGTCGTTCACGTAGTAGAAGGCGTACGTGCCCCGAGGCGGAAGGCAAGGCAGGCGGGGCAGCCGGGCGAAGTCGACCGCACCCAGGTAGTCGAGGGGGCGGCCTTGCCAGGTCGGCCACGGCTCGCCGGGCGGGAGCAGCGGGGACCCTCCCAGCCGTACCCTCGCGTCGCCGCCGGTGGCGAGCCGGACAGCGGGTCGGACTAACCGGAGCAGCGCCTCGGTGATCCCGGGGGCGAGGAAGATGCCGAAGAGGGAACGCAGCATCGGAAGCTGCGCTTCGTAGCGGTCCATGCACCCAGCGTCCCCGCGCTGGAGTGCTGGCGCCAGGCCCGCATGCGATTGTGGATAACTTCGTGAGCCGGGTCAGTGCCGTTCAAGGGCCGCCGCGAGTTGCAGGAGGAAGCGGTCGACCTCGGCCTCGTCGTAGCCATGGCCGATCCGCACGGTACGGAAGGCGCATTCCCGGATGTCCCGGGCGGTCATCGGCGTGGCATACCCGCGCAGACCGGCGACGACGCGGTCGAGGAAGGCGTCCACGTCCCGGACGTCGTAGCCCGCACGCATCCCCGAGCTGGGGAACTTCGCGTTCTGGATCCACCCGATCAGCCATCCCGGGTGGACCTGGGGCCGGCGGGGCCGGTACCCGATCGGCCCGGTCGACTGCAGCTCGCGGATCGCCTCTTGCAGCAGTTCGTCCACCGCACGCTGGTCGTAGCCGCGCAGCACGACGTCGAACCGGGTGCGGCGCACGTCGTCGGCGGTCACGCCCCAGCGCCCGTGGCGGAGCGTCGCGGTGATGCGTTCGAGCAGCGCGTCCACCTGGGTCCTGTCGTAGCCCCGCAGCGCCACGGGCAGCCGCGTCTCCGTGATCAAGGGTATCTCCGCTCCCCGTCCGTCCGGGCCCACCACTCACTCACCCCTTCGTGGTGGCGGCCAGCTGGCCGCAGGCGCCGTCGATCTCCCTTCCCCTGGTGTCGCGGACCGTGACCGGCACCCCGTGGGCCTCCAGCCTTCGCACGAACTCCCGCTCGTCCTGCGGCCGGGAGGCGGTCCATCTCGACCCCGGAGTCGGGTTCAACGGGATCAGATTGACGTGAACGAGGTGTCCGCGCAAGAGCCTTCCCAGCAGATCGGCCCGCCACGACTGGTCGTTCACGTCCTTGATCAAGGCGTATTCGATCGACACGCGGCGCCCGCTGCGTTCCGCGTACGCCCAGGCCGCGTCCAGGACCTCGGCGACCTTCCACCGGTTGTTGATCGGGACGAGCTCGTCCCGCAACTCGTCGTCGGGGGCGTGCAGGGAGACGGCGAGCCGCACCGGCAGGTCCTCGGCGGCCAGCTTCTCGATCGCCGGGACCAGGCCGACCGTGGACACCGTGACCGAACGCCGCGAGATGCCCAGCCCGGCGGGCGCGGGGTCGGTGATCCTGTGGATGGCGCCCAGCACGGCCTTGTAGTTGGCCAGCGGCTCCCCCATGCCCATGAACACGATGTTGGACACCCGTCCGGGACCGCCCGGGACGCGGCCGCGGGCCATCGCGCGGGCTCCCGCCGCGACCTGTTCCACGATCTCCGCCGTGGACAGGTTGCGGGTCAGCCCGGCCTGCCCCGTCGCGCAGAACGGGCAGTTCATGCCGCAGCCGGCCTGCGAGGACACGCACATCGTGGTGCGGTCCGGGTAGCGCATCAGAACCGACTCGAACAGGACGCCGTCGAAGGCCCTCCAGACCGTCTTCAACGTCGTCCCGCCGTCGCAGTCCAGCTCACGCAGCGGGGTGAGGAGCGGTGGCAGCAACTCCGCCGCCAGACGTTCGCGGATCTTGGCCGGAAGGTCGGTCATCTGGGACGGATCGTCCGCGAGACGGGAGAAGTAGTGCCGCGACAGCTGGTCCGCCCGGAAAGGCTTCTCCCCCAGGGCGGCCACCGCTTCGCGGCGTTCGGCCGTGCTGAGGTCCGCCAGGTGACGCGGCGGCTTCGCACGCCGTGGGGCCGCGAAAACCAGCTTCGGCGGCGTCTTCCCCGACCCGGCGGCTGCCGTGGGAAGTGTGGTGGGGGCCGCGTCGCCGGACGGGACGGTGGTCGCGGCTGGTTCAGGGGTGACAGACATGGTTCCTCCAGTGTGGCAAACCCTTTGGCGTGCGCCGGTCACGACGGCACGCGCGCAGACGCGATCCGGTCATCCGGCAGGGGTGTGAAGACGCCATCGTGGCCGGAGGCCAGGCGGTAAAGTCGCGATCATGTCGGTATTCCGAAGGGGGCACGCCGCGGGCCGGGGCGCCACCACGACCGTCCGGACCGAAGTCAGCCCCTACGGGAGCCGCCGCCTCGTCATCGAGACCGACGGAACGGTCAGCGCCGCCTATCTCAAGGACGCCAGGGACGCGGTGGTCGGTGCCGTCTGGCTCGCCAACCACCAGGCGGCACCGGCCGAGCCGGATCAGGCGCGACTGAACGGCGGTGAGGCCCCAATGCTGCCCGCCTCGCACACACGCCATCCCGAGGGACGTCCAATGCCCGATTGGGACGCGCTTGAGGTCGTGTGGTTCGAGGAAGGGGACGGGGTGGCCGTCCTGGAGGAGGGCGAGCCGCTCTGCGTCATCCCCGGATGGTCCGACATCGGCCGCGGCATCCCCGGCTACAACCGGGACGTGACAGGCCAGAGCCCTTTCGCCTTCCCACTGGACGACGAGATCGAGAACTTCGGCCCGCGCATCGACCGTGCCCGCGACCACTGGAAGGTCTGCGAGGCGGACGGTTCCTGGGCCGATTTCCAGCAATCGGTTCTGGGACACCTGCTCCAGCGTCTCGGCCCCGGCGGGCACTACTGGCACGATGTGGGACGGCAACTGCCCAACAGTGGCAGCGGCGGAGTCAAGGCCGGGGCCCCTGTCGTAGGCGTGACCGAACGTCCCGCTAGCGGAGACCGCGAATTCACCATCCTGAGCACGGTCGGCATGAGCCGCCAGCGGATGCCCACGGTCGAGCTGTACGAGGACGACGTCGCCCCCTACAGCCGCATCGAGCTCGCCGTTGCCACGACCCTGCCCAGCCAACGGGCGGGAAGCATCTTCCCCTGGCTCGCCCAGTACCCGTGGCGGGTCGTGACCTGGTTCGCCACCGGGGACGTGGTCAAGTGGTACCACGAGGCCCACACCTTCCCGCTGGGCACGGGAGAGGCCGCATGGGAAGGCGTCCTCCTCCTGGACGACCCGAGCCGTCTCGCGGGGCCGGTCGTTCCCGGCCTCACGGGCCTGTCGACCGAAGGCGACCCCGTGCGGTGGCTGTGGCTGGTGCCCATCACGGGCGAGGAACACCGCTACGCCAAGAACGAGGGCTCCGACGCGCTGATCCGCCGCCTCGCCCAGCAGAACCGCTCCTGGGTGATCTCCTGACCCCCGTCCCGGAGAGGACTCGTGACGGCTCCGCCGGACGCCCGGACCTCTACTGGGACGAGGGGACGAAGACCTCCAGCAGCAGCCACACCACGGGGGCCGTGGCCACCAGTGAGTCGAGGCGGTCCATCACGCCGCCGTGGCCGGGGAGCAGGCTGCCCATGTCCTTGATGCCGAGGTCGCGTTTGAGCATCGAGACGATGAGGTCCCCCGCGGTGGCGGTCACCACGGCCGCGGCTCCGATGACCACGCCGTGCCAGAGCGCGCCCCCGTCCAGCAGCCACCACACCAGCCACGCGCCGACCAGCATGCAGGCCAGCGCGGACCCGGTCACGCCCTCCCAGGTCTTCTTCGGGCTGATCGCGGGGGCGAGCTTGTGCCGTCCGAAGAACGTTCCGGCGAAGTAGCCGCCGATGTCGCTCGCGATCGTCACCGCGATGAAGATAACGATGCGGTGGTCGCCGTCCTCAGGCGCGATCAGCAGTGCCACGATCCCGCCCATCAGGACGAGGTATCCGGCGGCGAACACCGCGGCCGTGGCGTCCGGTACGTAGCCTTCGGCGGGGCCTTCGGCCATCCGCCACACCAGCGACGCGAGGATGGCCAGCGCCACCGCGGCCACCAGCGCCTCAGGCCCCCAGACGTACGCGGCCAGCGGCGCGGCGACCATGCCGGCGTACAGTGGCGGCACGGGGATCCTGATGCTCCGCGCGCTGAACGCCTCCGCCAGTTCCCGCAGGCCCTGGACGAGGAAGAGCATCATGACGACAAGGAAGAGTTCCTTGACGTAGTACAAGGACGCCAGGACCATCCCGCCCAGCGCGACCCCGACACCGATCGCCAGGGGCAGGTTCCGCCCCGTACGGGACGTCTTCGGCTCCCCGGATCCAGGAGTCCGCGGCGCGGTGGCGTTTGGAGGGGTATCGCTTGCGGCCGGGCCTGTGCTGGTGGCCTTGCCCGGTGGCACGTCGCCGCCGCTCTGGGAGGAGGCCGCGGGCTCGCGCCCGGAAGGCGTGCCGGCGCCGTGCTCCGGGGGCGTCGCGGGGTCGTGCCCGGAAGGCGTCGCGGGGTCGTGCCCGGCAGGCGTCGCGGGGTCGCGCTCGGGGGGCGTTCCGGGGTCGCGCTCGGGCGCGGACGTGCCGCCCGCGTCCTGGGACTGTGGACGCGCGGAGGGCGAACTCGGGGCGCCCGTCGAAGGTCCGGGACCCGTCGATTCGCCCATCCCGGCGGCCTGCGAAGAGGCGGCCGAGCCCGCGAGGTCATCCGCGGAGCCCAGCGTCTTCGGGGCCGGGGCCTCGGGTCCCGGCTCGTCGACGCCCTGATTCTCTGCGGCCGGCTTCTCAGGGCCGGGCTCTGCCGGGCCGGTTGGTTCCGAGCCGGGCCCCTCGGGATCCGGTGCGGGAGCGGGGTCGGCCACGCCGTCCATGGCCTGGGGCGCGGTGACGGCCTCGGGCCGTACGGCGGCGGCAGGCGGTGCTGGGGTCGCAGGGGGCAGGCCCGAGTCGCGGGCACCGGCAGCGCCGGGACCGGACGCCTCAGGCTCGCCCGGGGAGCCCGCGGGCCCCCCGGTACGGTCGAGTCTCATCAAACCTCGAGCAGCTCGGCCTTCTTGTGCTCAAGGAGCTCGTCGATCTGCGCGACATACCGGTGCGTGAGGTCCTCGAGCTCCTTCTCGGCACGCCGGACCTCGTCCTCCCCGGCCTCGCCGTCCTTGGCCATCTTGTCCAGGGTCTCCTTGGCCCGCCGCCGGATGTTGCGGATGGCGATCCGGCTGTCCTCGGCCTTGGTGCCCGCGACCTTGATGAACTCCCGGCGCCGCTCCTCCGACAGCTCCGGGAACACCACCCGGATGACGTTGCCGTCGTTGGTGGGGTTGACGCCGAGGTCGCTTTCGCGGATGGCGCGCTCCACCGCCTGCATGGAGGACTTGTCGAAGACCTGGACGATCACCATCCGCGGCTCGGGCAGCGTGAACGACGCCAGCTGGTTGATCGGCGTCGGCGTCCCGTAGTACTCCGCGGTGATCTTGTTGAACATGGCGGGGGTGACCCGGCCGGTGCGGATGGCCTGGAAGTCCTCCTTGGCGACCGCGACCGCCTTCTCCATCTTCTCCTCTGCCTCGAGGAGGGTCTCGTCGATCACTTCGGCTCCCGTGTCATCTGCTCGGCCCCTGTCCCTGCCGGTTCTATCCTGCCGGTCGGTGTTCGTACGGGCGAACGGGCCGGATCAGCCGTCCGCCGGACTGACCAGCGTGCCGATCTTCTCACCCCGGACGGCCCGTACGATGTTGCCCTGGCCCATGAGGTCGAAGACCACGATGGGCAGTGCGTTGTCCATGCAGAGGCTGATGGCCGTGGCGTCCATGACCTTCAGGCCCCTTTGTAGAACCTCACCGTATTCCAAACGGTCGAACTTCACCGCGTCAGGATTCTTACGCGGGTCGGCGTCGTACACGCCGTCGACCTGAGTGGCCTTGAGGACCGCCTCCGCGCCGATCTCCAGCGCGCGCTGCGCGGCCGTGGTGTCGGTGGAGAAGAACGGCTGGCCAAGGCCCGCCCCGAAGATCACCACGCGCCCCTTCTCCAGGTGCCTGATGGCGCGGCGGGGGATGTACGGCTCGGCCACCTGGCTCATGGTGATCGCCGTCTGCACCCGCGTGTCCAGGCCGAGTTTCTCCAGGAAGTCCTGGAGGGCCAGGCAGTTGATCACCGTCCCGATCATGCCCATGTAGTCGCCGCGGCCGCGATCCATGCCGCGCTCCGCCAGCGCCGCGCCGCGGAACATGTTGCCTCCGCCGCACACCACCGCGACCTGGACGCCCTCCCTGACGGCCTCGGCGATCGCCTCGGCGACGTGCTGCACGACCTCCGGGTCGATTCCCAGCGGTTCGCGTCCCGCGAACGCCTCGCCCGAGAGCTTCAGCAGCACCCGCTTCCAGCCCGCGAGGGGGGCGTGCTGACCCGGTGGCGCTGCCGCCGTCGGATCACTGGTCGTTGGCTCCGGCACGTCAGCGGCCTCCTCGTAACGGCTTGTAACGGCGTCTGGTGGGCTTCGTCGGGCCCCTGTCTCCAGGATGCCCTCTCAACTGGCGGTTCTCGTCGTGCGACCCTCACCGGCCCGTGGCGGCCCTCCGTTCCGGGCCCCTTTCCTGGACGAACGGGACAGGCCGAAAGGCGCTCACACCTCGTCCCATCTGGACGTGAGACGGGCAGGCACCCCCGGACCGGGCACAACCCGAGCCCCCCGGCCGGACGCAGGCCGTCCGGCCACCCCGGGGACACCCTAAGGCGTAACCCGTCCAGGACACCGGAAGCCGCCCGGCACACCCTGATATGCCCCGAACGTCCCGAACGCGCCCCGATACCGCGACCGGCCCGCCACGGGTCATCCCCCACGGCGTGCCGGGCCGCACCAGACCCATCTCGCCCCGCACCGGTTGTCCAGGACCCTACGCCCTGGCACCGACAATCGGCCGGGATTCGCCGCGCCGCCCGGCCCCTCCGAGCCGCCCGATCCCGGCCATGTCCGCCGAAAGGCCCCGTTCGGAGAACGGGGCCATGGCCCGGGCGGACGCCACCTAACAGATCGCAGGGCCTGATCGGAGGGGTCGGAGGACCGCCGATCAGACCTGGCCGACCTTGAAGCGGGCGAAGCGCTTGACCTTCACGCCCGCCTCGTCCAGAACCTTGGAGATGGTCTTCTTGGGCTCCTTGACGAACGCCTGCTCCAGCAGCACCAGGTCGCGGAAGTAGGCGTTGACCCGGCCCTCGACGATCTTCGGGATGGCCTGCTCGGGCTTGCCCTCCTCGCGGGTGAGCTGCTCGGCCAGCGCCCGCTCCTTCTCGACCGCCTCGGCCGGGATCTCCTCACGGGAGAGGTACTTGGGCGCCATCGCCGCGATCTGCTGGGCGATGTCCTTGGCCACCTCGGGGTTCGCGGTGTCCAGCTCGACCAGCACGCCGGTGGTCGGCGGCAGCGACGGGTCGGACTTGTGCATGTAGCTGGTCACGTACTCGCCGGTGAAGTGGGCGAAGCGGCGCAGCTCCAGCTTCTCGCCGATCTTCGCGCTGTTCTCCTCGATCAGCGCCTGGACGGTCTTGCCCGGCTCGATCTCGGCTCCCAGCAGCGCCGCGGTGTCGGCGGCACCGCTGGTGACCGCGAACTCGGCGAGCCGGTCGGCCAGCTGGATGAACTGCTCGTTCTTGGCCACGAAGTCGGTCTCGCAGTTGAGCTCCAGGATCGCGCCGTCGCCGTCACTGGCGAAGTACTGGGCGACCAGGCCGTTGCCGGCGGTGCGCTCGGCGCGCTTGCCCACGTCCTTGGCACCCTTGAGGCGCAGCAGCTCGACCGCCTTGTCGAAGTCGCCCTCGGCCTCGGTCAGCGCGTTCTTGCAGGCCATCATGCCGGAGCCGGTCAGCTCGCGGAGCCGCTTGACGTCAGCGGCGGTGAAGTTCGCCATCGCTCTCTTCGTCTCTGTCGTGGTGGGACGTCTGGTGAAGTGGAAGTACCCGGCGGAGCGCGTTCCGCCGGACGTCATTGGCCGCTCGTCCGCCGGGCTGTGGGCCCTACGGAGGAGCCTGCCCTCGTTCGCTGGACCACGGGTGCCGTGCGCGGGAGACTTCGGCGACCGGTATCCGTCCGGAACGCGACCGCACCGTCAGGTGGCAAGGCCCGCGCGCCGCGTACCGGATCTGGTCGTAGGGCGGGCCCACGTCCACTGGTCCGCTGGGACCCCTACCCCGGACAGCCGGACCTGGAGCACTTCCTTCACGGAATAAACCATTCCGCGGACCGAACTGTTCCATGGGATCTTCCGACCACGACACCCGATGCCTCAAGACCGGCCGCGCCTCCGCCAGCCAGGGACTGGCCTGGCCAGGGGCGGCAGGCGGACGCACAGCACCCTTACGAGCACGGCCCCAGGACGCGACGGTCACCTTGCCCTGGGGCCATGCGTCGCCGTCAGCTCTGCCCGGCGCCCTGGGAGCGGTCCTGAGCGGCCTCCGCGGACGCGCCCTCGGAAGCCTCCGGGGCGGCCTCGGGCGCGGCACCCTCGGCCGGCTTGGCCTCGGCGGCCTGCGCGGCCTCAGCGGAGGGCTGCTCCTGGTTCTCCAGGAGCTGGCGCTCCCACTCGGCCAGCGGCTCGGACGCGCCGACCCCGCCCTCGGCCGGCTTGTCCCCGCCGGTCGCGGCGCCCGCGCGGGCGATCAGGCCGTCCGCGACCGCGTCGGCGACCACCCGGGTCAGCAGGCTGACGCTGCGGATCGCGTCGTCGTTGCCCGGGATCGGGTAGTCGACCTCGTCGGGGTCGCAGTTGGTGTCCAGGATCGCCACCACGGGGATGCCGAGCTTCTTGGCCTCGTTGACCGCGATGTGCTCCTTCTTGGTGTCCACGATCCAGACGGCGCTGGGCACCTTGGCCATGTCGCGGATACCGCCGAGGGTGCGCTCCAGCTTGTCCTTCTCGCGGCGCAGCCCCAGGAGCTCCTTCTTGGTCATTCCGGAGCCGGCGACATCGTCGTAGTTGATCTCCTCCAGCTCCTTGAGCCGGGTGAGCCGCTTGTGGACGGTCGAGAAGTTGGTGAGCATGCCGCCCAGCCAGCGCTGGTTGACGTACGGCATGCCGACACGCGTGGCCTGCTCGGAGATGGTCTCCTGCGCCTGCTTCTTGGTGCCGACGAACAGGATCGTGCCGCCGTGAGCGACCGTCGCCTTGACGAACTCGTAGGCGCGGTCGATGTAGGACAGCGACTGCTGCAGGTCGATGATGTAGATGCCGTTGCGGTCGGTGAGGATGAACCGCTTCATCTTCGGGTTCCACCGGCGGGTCTGGTGGCCGAAGTGAACGCCGCTTTCGAGCAGCTGCCGCATCGTGACGACGGGTGCCATGAGCCCGTACTCTCCTTGTCCGGCCCGTTACCGGGCCACGTTTGGTTGGTCGCCCGCGTCCGGACACAACCCCGCCGTCACCGGGATGACGGACCGAGGGATTGCGCCCCACCAAGCGAAGCAGGTGGCCGGCGGACGCGTGAATTCGGTCGCGGACACGACCGCTGGCCGGGGATCGATCCCCGGGCCCGTGGCCTGTCCGCTCGGTAATGGAACGGCTTCCCGCTCACCAGGCCGTGACGGCCGTTCGAGCGACGGCCAAGCCTTGACCGGTGCCCATTCGAACACCCGCCTAGGTTATCAGGGCGCGGAGACCGCCGGGAAACCCCCGATCACAAGGGTTATCCACAGTTGGCGAACCCCCTGGGCCACGCCTTCGGGCGCCCGCCAGACTGCCGATATGACGCTGATCACGCTGCTTCTGGCCTGCTCGCTGCCCCTCGGAGCCCCGCTCCCACCCCACGAATGGCACTGGCCGCTGGGCCCGCCCGTCCCCCAGGTCCTTCGCGCCTTCTCCCCTCCCGCGACCCCTTGGGGCCCTGGCCACCGGGGAGTCGATCTCGCCGCCCGTCCCGGCCTCCCGGTGTACGCGGCGGCGCCCGGCGAGGTCTCCTACGCGGGACGTCTCGCGGGCCAAGGCATAGTCGCCGTAACGCATGGAGCGCTACGGACCACCTATCTCCCCGTGCGACCGGCCGTCCAGAAGGGCCACTCCGTGAAGGCGGGCGCCCGCATCGGCACCGTAGAGCCGTCCACGCACTGCGCCACACCCTGCCTGCACTGGGGCCTGCTGCGGGGAGACACCTACCTGGATCCCCTTCCTCTGGTACGGCCCCAGGTACGCCTGCTACCCCACTGGCGAGCCCCCACGTCCGCCCCCGATCCACCGGCTCCGTCGGCCCAGATGGACCTCCGCGACGCCACCACGGCCAGCGGCGGCGCCCTGGCGGGCATGCTCTTCACCTTCACCCTGATCTCACTCCTGAAGTTCAACCGCAACCGCCGCCCGCCCCCTCCGGGCGTGATCGACCTAACCCAAGAACGCCGCGAACGCCGCATACGCCGAGCCCGCTAGACCCACGCCTCCCAGGGCCCCTCACCCAGGGCCCTGGGAAGGCCCCCACCAGAAAGGCCACCGACGCCGCAGTCCCACCTCACACAACCCCAACCTCAAATCTCCCAGACCACCCACCAAGCCCAAGCCCCGCGCCAGCAGGCACCAAAGGCTCTAGCTCGCCCGTGGGTCTCACTCGCCCGCTGGGCACCGCTCAGCGCCGCAGCCACTAACTCGGCTTCGCAGATTGATCGACCCCGCAGGACGCGACTTAACCCGCAAGGCGTGACTCAGTCCTGCAGAACGCGACCCAACCCCGCCGCGACACGACCCCACAGGGGACATCGGCCGCGTAAGGCGCGACTCGGAGTGAACGCGCCCGTGGCGGAGCACCACCCCGACCAGCCCATCCCACGCGGCCCGGAAGCCCCGCAGGCGCGCTCAAGCCCCGCAGGGTGCGCCTCAGCACCGCAAGGTGCCGCTCCGGCCTCCCAGGGGGTGACTCAGCGCCACCGGGCGCGAGCCGACTCCACACGGGCCTGACTGAGCTCCGCAAGGGCGTGACCCAACGCCTGAGTGCACCCCAGCACCACAAGGCGCAGCTCAACACCACAAAATGCCGCTCCGGCCCGCGGGGTGTGACCCAGCGCCACCGGGCGCGAACCAGCTCCACAGGGTCTAACTGAGCTCCGCAGGGGTGTGCAGGGCGCGGCTCAGCACCGCAAGGGCCACTTCGGCCCGCAGGGTGTGAGCACCGCCGGGCGCGAGCCGACTCCGCAGGGTCTGACGGAGCTCCGCAGGGTGTGACTCGACGTCGCAGGGTGAGACCCGGCACCGCAGGGTGCGGCTCGGTTCCGCAGAGGGTGGCTTGGCGTTGTCGGAGATGCTTACTCGGTGCCGCGGGGGTGGGCTTGGCGGTGTACCTGCCTGAGGCGTTCCGGGGTCACGTGGGTGTAGATCTGCGTGGTCTGGAGGGACGCGTGTCCGAGGATTTCCTGGACGCTTCGCAGGTCGGCGCCGCCTTCGAGCAGGTGGGTGGCGGCGCTGTGCCGTAGCCCGTGCGGCGCGAGGTCTGGGACATCCCCGACCTCGGCGATCCGGCCGTGAACGATCCTGCGCACGGTGTTGGCGTGCAGGCGTCCACCGCGCGCGCCCAGGAAAAGGGCCGGCCCGCTGCGCTCGTTCGCGAGCGCCGGACGTCCTGCGGACAGCCACGTCGCCACGGCGCGCGCCGCGGGTTCGCCTAGGGGCACCGTTCGGTCCTTGCCGCCCTTACCGAGCACGCGGACGGTCCCTCGGCCGGTGTCCAGGTCGTCGATGTCCATGCCACAGAGTTCGCTGACCCGAACGCCCGTTCCGTAGAGGAGTTCGAGCACCGCCTGGTCCCGGAGACCCAGGGGGCCTTCGGCGTCCATCTCGTCCAGCAGCCGGGCCGCCTCGTCCTGGTCGAGCACACGGGGAAGGTCGCGGTGCCGCTTAGGCGTGCCCAGCAGTTGCCCGGGGTCGTGCGTGATCACCCTGCGCCGGTGAAGGTGGGCCGTGAATGCTCGGGCGGCTGCGGTGCGGCGGGCAAGCGTGGCACGTGACAGGCCGTCCGCATGCTGAAGCGCGAGCCAGGCGCGCAGCACGTTGACATCGAGTTCGCTCACTTTGCGTACACCGACCTCCGCCGCGTACCGGCACAGGTCTCGCAGGTCCCCTTCGTACGCGCGCAAAGTGTGCGGCGATACGTCGCGTTCCCCACGCAGATACCGCCCGAACTCGGCCACGGCCTCCGGCAGTTCCCCATCGCCCGCTTCCGTCACACGGCCCCCTCAGAAAGCTAGCCACCCACTAAACCCCGACTTCGGTCACAGCACCAATCCCCACGCCACTCGACCGGCCAACACCACTACGCCATCGCGCCCGAAACCCCCAAGCTCGTCAGGTCCTCCTGCCTGCCCCCCACATGACGCCCCGCTATCCGCCCAATAAACGACCACCTCAGGTAATCGATCAAGAACGGAAAGTTATCCACAGGTTCACGTTGTGATGGTTCCCGGGTGGTCGCTCCGGCAGCGTCATAGGTCGGAGGTGAGGCCCGATGAACGCCAACAAGAGCCTCGGAGAGCGCGGCGAGGACGCCGCGGCCGCCTATCTGGCGGGGCAGGGCTGGACGGTCCTGGAACGCAACTGGCGGTGTTCCGAGGGCGAGCTCGACATCATCGCCCACGACGGCGTGCGCCATGTCGTCTGCGAGGTGAAGACCCGCAGTTCCACCGACTACGGGGATCCGCTGGAGGCGATCACCCCGCGCAAGGCCGTCCGGCTGAGGCGGCTGGCGTGGCGATGGGCGAGCGCGCGCGGCGTGCCCAAGGACGACGTCGGCGTGGACCTGCTCGGCCTGGTGACCGACCGGGACGGCTTCATCGTCGATCACGTGCGGGAGGTGTGCTGAGTGGCGCTCGCCAAGACACGCTCGGTGTCGCTGGTAGGCGTGGAGGGCTTCGTCGTGGACGTGGAGGCCGCGATCACCAGCGGGGTTCCCGGGCTCCATCTGGTCGGGCTTCCCGACACCGCGCTGAACGAGGCGCGTGACAGGGTCAGGGCCGCCGTGTACAACTCGGGTGAGGATTGGCCCAATCGCCATGTCACCATCTCCCTCTTTCCGGCCAGCCTGCCCAAACGTGGTTCGATCTTCGATGCCGCTATCGCCGTGGCCTTGATGGCCGCCGCCGAGGCCATTCCGCCGCGGTCCTGTGAGGGCCTGGTGGTGATCGGCGAGCTGGGGCTGGACGGGCGCCTGCGGGCCGTCCCCGGAGCCCTGGCCGCCGTGCTCGCCGCGTCGCAGGCGGGCTGCAAGACGGTCGTCGTCCCCAGCGCCAACAGGGCGGAGGCGGAGCTCGTCGACGATCTCCAGGTGATCTCCGCGTCGAGCCTGCGAGGGCTCCTGTGCCTGTTGCGGAACGAGCCTCCGCCCATCGAGGAGGACGAGGAACCTTCGGACGCCTCACCGCATTCGATCACCGAAGGGATGGTCCTGAGCGGCCAAGGCAACCGGGGCCCGCTCGATCTGGCGGACGTGCGGGGCCAGGCGGAGGCGCGCCGCGCCCTGGAGATCAGCGCCGCGGGTGGGCACCATCTCTTCTTCACCGGTCCCCCGGGCTGCGGCAAGACGATGCTGGCCGAGCGCCTGCCCACGCTCATGCCGCCGCTCGACCGCGAGGAGGCGCTCAAGGTCACCGCGATCCATTCCGTGGCCCGCGCGCTACCCAGCGATCAGCCGCTGATCACACGTCCGCCCTTCTACGCGCCCCACCACACCGCGAGCACGGCCGCGATGGTCGGGGGTGGCCACGGACGGCACATCCAGCCGGGCGCGGTGTCCCTGGCCCACAACGGCATCCTGTTCCTTGACGAGGCCCCCGAGTTCCAGCGGACCACCCTGGACGCGCTCCGCCAGCCGCTCGAAGAGGGAGAGGTCAGGATTTCCCGCATCGAGGGCGCGGCCTGCTTTCCGGCCCGGTTCACCCTCGTCCTGGCGGCCAATCCGTGTCCCTGCGCGGCCGCGAAGCAGGTCGACTGCTGTTGCGCCCCGGGTGTGCGCCGCCGCTATCTCAGCAAGCTGTCGGGCCCCCTCCTCGACCGTATCGACCTCAAGCTCGAACTGACCCCCGCCAGCCGTGCCGAACTGCGCTACGACCTGGAGTTCGCCGAGGCCAGTGAGGTCGTCGCCGAACGCGTCCTGCAGGCACGCGAACGCGCCGCCCAACGACTCGCCGACACCCCCTGGCGCTTCAATTCCGAGATTCCGGGTCCTGAGTTGCGCCGCCGGTTCACGCCTCCACCTGAGGCGATGCGCACCGCCGATGCCGCGCTCCAGAACGGCTCGCTCAGCGTCCGCGGCTTCGACCGGATCTTCCGCGTCGCCTGGACCATCGCCGATCTGGCCGGACGCGACCAGCCCAACGAGGACGACGTCGGCGGCGCCCTTGCCCTGTGGACCGGGAGGAGATCATGACTGACGACCTCACTGGGCGTGAGCCCGTGCCCGGACCGGCCGCGCATGAACCGCAGGAGAGATCCGCGTTGGACGCCCGTGCCGATCAGCCCGTCCAGCAGGTGCGACTGGAGGAGCGCGAGGCGCGGGCGGCGCTTTGCGCGGCGGCCGAACCGGGGGACGCGTTCCTCAACCGGATCCTTGACCACGCGGGCGCGCCGGGAGCCCTCGCCGCTCTTCGCAGCGGACGACCGCCCGCCGATCTCCAGGTGAGCGAAGGAGAGCTGCGCCGGTTCGATCAATGGCGGATCCGTTTGAAGGCCGCCTCCCCCGAGGAGGATCTCGCCGTCTGCGAGCGTATGGGGATCCGCGTGGTCTGCCCGGGTGATCCTGAATGGCCCACCACACTCGACGACCTCGGCGCCGCGCGTCCCTACGCGCTGTGGCTTCGCGGGCCGGCCGACCTGCGGTACGGGTGCCTGCGCTCGGTCGCGATGGTCGGATCCCGCGCCGCGTCCCCCTACGGACTGCGGGTGGCCGCTGAGATGAGCACGGAAGTGGCCGAGCGTGGCTGGACGGTCGTTTCGGGGGGCGCGCTCGGCATCGACGGCGCGGCCCATCGAGGCGCCCTGGCCGCCGATGGAGCGACCGTGGCGGTGTTCGCCAACGGTGTGGACGTCCCCTACCCGAGCAGCAACGAGGGGCTGTTCGCGGAGCTGGCCAGACGGTGCCTGCTGATCAGCGAGTCGCCGCCGGGCACCCCGCCGCAGCGGCTCCGCTTCCTCGTCCGGAACCGGGTGATCGCCGCGCTCTCCCGGGGCACGGTGATCGTCGAGGCGGAGCGCCGCAGCGGGGCGCTCAACACCGCCGCCTGGGCGCGCAGGCTGGGACGCGCGCTGATGGTGGTGCCCGGACCGGTCGACTCCCGCTCATCGGCCGGATGCCTGCGGCTGCTGCGCGAGGATCCGGAGACCATCCTGGTCACCTGCGCCGACGAGGTGATCGAGGCGGTGGGCGACCTGGGCACCGACCTGGCTCCGCGGCCGAGCGCCCCTGTTCTGCCCCGCGACCGCCTGGATCCGCCGACCCGCGCGGTGCTGGAGGCGTTCCCGTCCCGTGGCACGACCGGCCCGGCGCAGCTCGCCGCCAAGGCGGGCATGGACATCTTCTCGGTGAACGGCAAGCTCGGTCTTCTCGCCGCCGGCGGGTTCATCGAGCGCGCCGACGCCGGCTGGCGCCTGACGAGGGCCGCCAGATCAAGGGACTACTGATCGGTGGGGAGTTCGAAATCGCTCTTGGCAAGTTCCTCGACGTTGACGTCCTTGAACGTAACGACACGGACGTTCTTGACGAAGCGGGCGGGTCTGTACATGTCCCAGACCCAGGCGTCCTGCATCGTGACCTCGAAGTAGACCTCGCCGTTCTCGGTGCTGCGCACCTGAAGGTCCACCGAGTTGGTGAGGTAGAACCGCCGCTCGGTCTCGACGACATAGGTGAACAGACCGACCACGTCGCGGTACTCGCGATAGAGCTGCAGCTCCATCTCGGTCTCGTACTTCTCGAGATCCTCGGCGCTCACGCTGGTGCCCCTTCTTCAGTCCGGCCGTCGCCGGGGATCTCTCCCAGAAGATCCTCCCCGGCGTCCTCCCCGATGGCCATCACCTCTCCATTCTTACGCAGCGCCCGCCCCACATTGACGTAGGAGAACCGATGCTCAGGACAGGGACCGTGTTCGGCCAGTGCCGCAGAGTGATCGCGCGTGACGTACCCCTTGTGCTCGTCGAACCCGTACTGCGGGTACCGGTCATGCAGCGCCACCATGATCCGGTCTCGGGTGACCTTGGCCACGATCGACGCCGCGGCCACGCACGCGGCCACCTGATCCCCCTTGATCACGGCCAGCGAGGGCACGCCGACCCCTGGCACCGGGAACCCGTCGCTCAGCACGTACGCGGGCCGCCGCTCCAGCGCCGCGAGCGCCCGTCGCATCCCGGTGATGTTGCACCGATGCACGCCGATCCGGTCGATGTCATGGCACGGGATGACGATCACGCTCCACGCCAGGGCCCGCTCGGTGATCTCGGCGTACAGTTCCTCCCGCCGTGCCGGCGTGAGCAGCTTGGAATCGGTCAGCCCCTCGATCCGCCCGCGCTTGCCCCCGGCAAGGATCACCGCCCCCACCACGAGCGGCCCCGCGCACGCGCCCCGCCCCGCCTCGTCCACACCGGCCACCGGCGAGAACCCGGCGTGCTCAAGCACGCGCTCGTAAGCGTGCAACCCTGCGTCTCGTCGCGGTGTGTAGCGGAGTGGCCGACCCTTCATGCCCCGCAGGGTACGTCGCCGAAACCCATCAAGGTCCCCCGATTCCCCCGATCACTGCCCCATCGATACCGACGCCCACCACACAAATCACCACTTACCTGATCAAACACCCAACCACACAGCCCGCCCACTTGGAGCCCTCACCGCAGCGCCCCGCACCACCCACTCGCACGGGAGCACGCCATCCCTCCGATCTTCACAACCCGCCAGAAACCACCACCCACACCATCCCAGCCGAACCCCGGACAGCCCGTCTCGCCGCACGCCACGGACGAACATCGCACCTGAGCGCTTCAGCAGATCCCCGATCCACCCGGCAAGGAAATCCACCTCCTAGTACGGCAGTCGGAGATCGTGATCTTGTCGGGTTGAGGTCCCTGTGACGCAGCGCAGCCGCCCCGGTGATCTTGATAAGTGACGATCAACGATCATAAGGCGGCTGCGTCCGCCATGGACGGAGGCCGTCGTCCAGGCCACCCGCCACACGCCCGGCCCGCTTGGACACCAGCACCGGCTCGAACGACCCGGCCCGGCCCTGCGGCACGCTGATGCGCACCGGACCGACCCCCGTCTGCACGGTCTTGTCCTTACCCCGGCCGTTGCGCGAGTTGCCCGAGTTGTTCCCGGCCGCATCGTGCTTGTCATAGCCCGGGTGCGCGGTCAGCTCACCCTCCAGGGCGCGCTCGCGGTGCAGGCTGCGGCAGCCGCTCAGCCAGGACACGGTCCGCTCGACCACCAGCAAGTGGATCTTCGACCCGTTCCTGCCGCGGTCGACAGGATTCGGGCCCGCCGGCTCCCCCTTTGCCCGCGCGGACGCTGACCGAGTCGATCGCGCACCGCGACCGGTCCAGCTCGCCC
>NZ_JBIMPP010000102.1:0-21600 GCF_043906805.1 Actinomadura sp. SCN-SB
AAGAGTCTTACCCCCGAGCTTCTAATTGCAAGCACGAGCTGCGCTGTGTTTATTGGCAAGCACGAGCTGCGCTCCTCGCCTGGCGGCTCGTCGCTTGTCGCGCTTGCGGCGATCGCTGCATCGCTCCGACTCGCCCGGTTGACCACCTAAGTACCGCAAGGATCCCCAGCTCAGCGGGGGTTTCCGGACTTGGGAGGTGTACCGATGCGGATCGTAGCCACGTACCGGGGCAAGTCGCACGCCACCACGGCGGACACGCGGGACCTGAACCCCCGCACGCTCTGTGGACGGGACGCAGCGCAGATGTCCGAACGCGCGGGCGCTCCGGTGACGTGCTCGCAGTGCGCGTCGCCTGCCGGACGCTCCCGCTCCCGCCGCCCCTGCGAAGCGCACGGTTGCGCCCTCCCGCCCGGCCCGCGACGCGGTGACCGTGCCCGTGACGCACACTGGAGCCGTGCCGACCACTACCCCCCTGCGCGTGTACGTGCTCTCCCGGAAGTCCGCCAAGGAAGGGCCGGACAACGCCAGCGAGGCATCCCAGCGCCGTGAGGGCATCCAGTGGTGCGAGGCCAACGGGCACGTTGTGGCTAAGGCGGACGGGGACAACGAACCCGCGTCGGGCGTCACCAAGGAGGTTGATCTTCCCAAGCGCGCTGAGGCTCTGCGCATGTTCCGCGACGGCGAGATTGATCTGACCTGGGTCGCCAACCAGTCCCGAATCTCCCGCGAAGGTGCGCTCAAGGTCGCTGCGCTGATCGGGGAAGGCTTCCGCTTCTACATCGCGAACCGTCGTCTCGACACGGCGACGCTCCCGAACCCGGATGATGACTTTCTCGGGTGCGTGCAAGTCCTGTTCGAGGCGGACGCGGACCGGAAGCTCTCGCTCGCGATCTCGGAGAACGTCCGCCGTTCCCGCGTCCTGTACCACGACACGGGCGCGTGGTCGGGCCGCGCTCCGTACGGGACCCGCGTGGTAGGCGTCAAGGCCGCGCGCCGTCTGACGAACGACCCGCACACGTGGCCCGTGGTCGTGCGCATCCTGCGCGACACGGCGAACGGTGTATCGCGGCGCGAGCTTGCCCGTGCGCTCACTGCGGAGGGCATTCCGTCGCCCGGGTCGTACGAGCGGGACCCCGAAACGGGCCGGACGGTCGTCCGCGAGGTGAAGCCGTGGGCGCTGGGCATGATCACGCGAATCGTGCACCACCCTGTGTACGAGGGGTGGCTGACCGTCCGGGAGCATGGCCGTGATGTGGTCTACCGGCACTCACAGACCGGTGACCGGGTGTGGGCGTTCGCGGACGAGCCGAGACGATCCCTGCTGACCTGGCCGCGCGGGCGCGCCAGGTGGGAAGCGAAGCGGCCGACCCGAAGATGAAGCGGAAGCCGGGCGGTACTGCCCACCTGCTCACAGGCATCACCACGTGCGCCGGATGTGCGGCGCGCATGCCCGTGTCGGGCGTGTCCCACGTGTGCGGGTCCAAGCTCACCGCCAAGCCATGCCCGTCCCCCGCGTCGGTCCGCCGTGATTTGCTGGAAGCCACCGTGATTCAGGCATGGTACGGACGGGTGGCCAACCTGGACCCTGCCGACGATGCGGATCAGGGGCTTCTCGTCGCGCTCGGGGAGCGTTGGCGAGCCAAGCAGGATCCGGCGAGCGAGGCAGCTCTGCTTGCCGCGCGGGATGTCCTTCGCGCCGCTGAGAAGCGCGTGGCACGTCTTCGTGATGACCGTGACGCGGGACTGTGGGACGACGACCCTTGCCGAGTACGGCGCTCGTCTCAAGCGTGCTCAAGCGGACGTGCGCGAGGCTGAGGCCAACGTCGCAGCTCACACGCCTGACAAGCTCGTGGTCGGTTGGGGACCGAGAAGATCACCGCCGGTGGGACGCTGCCGATGTGGAGGAACGGCGGGCGCTGATCCGGTTGGCGATCCGCGAGGTGCGGGTGTTCAAGGCCCCGCGCTCGGGT
Organism: Actinomadura sp. SCN-SB; assembly: GCF_043906805.1. Classification (NCBI taxonomy): domain Bacteria; kingdom Bacillati; phylum Actinomycetota; class Actinomycetes; order Streptosporangiales; family Thermomonosporaceae; genus Actinomadura; species Actinomadura sp. SCN-SB. The sequence goes on from NZ_JBIMPP010000102.1 coordinate 1,971, forward strand.
GCCCCGTGGGACGCGGAGAAGCGGGTTGAGATCACGTGGGCGGACGGCAGCGTGACGCGCCCGCCGAACGCCGGCCCGAAGAAGTGAGGGCACAGCGCGTAGCGCGCTGAAATCGCCGGAGACGGCACAACAGAAGTCCCGGGAGCCCGCGTAGGGTCCCGGGACTTTTGGCGTTCTGGGCCGCGCTTAGCGGCGCGCTAGTCGTCGTTCGTGGCGAACCTCGTAATGTGCTCTGCCTCCATGACGATCGCCGCGCCCGGCTCCAACAAGGACTCGTCCTGATAGATCGTTGCGAGCGCGGCCATTTCGACGGCGTTCGCTTCCTCCTTGGCGATCGCGCCCCGATGGACAAGATCTATTGCCCAGTCCGTGAGCTGGAAGAACAGCGAGTCGATGATCTCCGCGTCGGCTGTCTCGTGGTTGGCCATTGCCAAGTCTCCTTGGTCGCTCGGGTCGCGTGCTTGGGAAATGTAGCCTACCGCGTCCCGAAAACGCAATTTGTGTGCAGCGCTGCACAGTTTCCGCGTGAGTGACTCGCATTTCTCAACCATTTCCACGTCTGCAAGTTGACTTGCGCACCTCACGCCCCCGCCCGCCGACGCTCGGGCGAACCGCCAGCGTCGCATGGGGCTCGACTCCCGTCCGGCTCCAGGGCAAATCTCATCCAGGATTCCGCCGCGATGACTGAGAGTGGTCACCCCCCTCCCCTATGGCCCTCAATAGAGGGCCGTGAAACGGTAGGGAGTTACCACCAGCGCGGCAGCGTGCGCGCAGTAACGCCCCAATCGACTTAGCGTAACCATTTCAATGAACGGAGTGACCATGGCGGACGAGCCGCTGAACCCACCGCCCCCAGAACCACTCGGCGAGCATGGGAAAGCTCTATGGGATTCGATTGCTGAGCACTTCATCCTGCGCCCTGATGAGCACCGTACGCTCGCGAATGCGTGCAAGCTGGCCGACCAGGTGGCCAAGATGGAGCGCGTCCTGGATGACGCGGGAAATGACCTCATGATTCCGGGGTCACGGCCCGGAACGTATGTAGCCCACCCCATCCTCGCGGAGCTGCGCATGTCCAGGCAGGTAATGAGTCAGCTTCTCGCTCGGCTGGATATCCCCGACAGCGAGAAGGCGGACGACGCGACACCGCTCACCGCGTCCCCAGGCGGCCCGAAAGGCTGCACGAGCGCGATGGGATCGGAGGCGGAGTGGCTAGGCGTCCGCGTAATCAGGAGCCGCCTCCTGCAAAGCCTCGCGTCCCGGAGCGTTTCCGTGCGGCGGCGTTTGACGGCTTACTTGTAGTCTACGCGGGCGGTGATCCTGGGCCGTTTCTTCGCCGCGAAGAGGAGTTTACGAAATGGGCCGAGGAACACCGTCCCGGCGAGGATCCGCTGGAGCTTATGTACGAATAGGCGACGCCTCTAGCTGCGCTGATCCCATTTGTCGCCACGCCGTTTCCACCGCGCTTTCCGCGAGACGACATCGACGACACCGCACGTCAACGCCGTGCCGCGCGAGTCGCCGGCAAAGTTTACGCAGGTCAGGGCTGGTTTCCGCCAGCGTTGACACGCGCAACGCCAGACGACAACCAGATTCTGCCGGGTTGACGCCCGGCGACAACGCTTTACGAGGGGTTCCCAGCTAGGGGCTTCTCGTGTCGCGGGTGTTGTGCAGCGCTGCACAAGTGCGGCTACTCGTCGTCGGGTGCGACGAACACACCCCGCCCGCGCACACCGATGACCTCTCCCGACTCGCGGAGGATGGCGAGCGCATCCGTGACGGTTCTCGCGGAGATGTCGAACTCGTCGGCTAGCTCCTTCGCGGTCGGCAGTTTGGACCCGCGTGGGTACTCTCCGCTTCCGATCCGCTCGCGTATCACCGCCACGAGCTGATCCCGCAACGGTTCGATGCCGTCCAAACTGCCCATACCACAACGCTACGGTGCTGCACGCAATGATTCCGTTCGCTTCTGTACGCTTCTCTTCTCAACCTTGCGCAACCCTGCCAAGCTGGGGTGACAAGCGGTCCCGGGGACGCGGACACGTCCACCGGGACCTAGGACCAACCGCCTACAAGGGAGGCGACGGACCATGGCAGACAAGACTACGGCGCAGGTGTCCCGACGCTGGGCCGGACCGGTACGGACGGGCGACTACTGGACGGCACGGCTCACGGTGGCGCTTTCACCCCGCGAGGTCCGGGCAGGGCTGGAGTCGGTCGTGTTCGGACCGGATGCGCACGCGTGCGCGCGGGAGGCGCACCGTCAGGACCGCGTGTGGTGCGAGTTCCCGCTGAGGACACGCGACCGGGACGGAGCGCGGCGGCGCTTGGCGTTCCTCGCGGGCGCGGACGACACGGCGGGAGGCGAGTCATGACGACGCTCGTGATGGCCCTGCTCATCATCGGTGTGGCACTGGTGACCGGATCCGGTACCGCGCTCATCGCGTCCCACCGCCGTCGCGGCTACGTCGGCAGGCACCGCGCGATGTGGTGACGCTCCCCTAGACGGCCGCCGCACATCGTCATCCATCGTCGGCCCTCGCGATGTGGGGCGGCTTGGTCCCGCTTCTGTGTGATGAGCACGGGAGCGGGGCCGCTCCATACAGGGACCGCGTGGTACGGCGAAATCTTCGCTACTTAGGTGTTCACTCGGGCTCGCCCAGGGGCTCGCTACGCGATCAGGTCCTCGCAAGCTCGGACCTGCCTTCGGTCGCGATCGCAGCGCTTGAGCGACCGTTCGTGGCTGAGGCCGGTGGTCAAGGTCTCTTGCGCGTCAAGAATCGCCTAAATCGGTTTCCTACGGGTATCTCGTGTTCATGCGGACGATCGGGGAGAACACCCGTAACGAGACTGAGCATGAGCGGCTCGACCGGCAGCTCATGGAGCTTCTCCAGGGCTTCCGAGTCGCGGTGACGGGCGTGCAGGTGCTGTTCGCGTTCCTGCTGACGGTGCCGTTCGCGCCGGGCTTCGACCAAGTGGACGACGGCGGGCGGATCCTGTTCTACGTGGCGCTGTTCGGTGCGGCGCTGGCCTCGATGTTCTTCATCGCCCCGGTGATCCAGCACCGCATCCTGTTCCGGCTGAACCAGAAGCCGCTGCTGATCCGGCGCGCCAACCGATACGGGATCGGCGGCGCGCTGGCGCTGGCGGTGGCGATCTGCGCCTCCACCACACTGATCATCAAGACCCTGGTGTCGGACGGGGCGGCCGCCGTCACCGCTACTGCGGTGGTCCTGCTGTGCGCCTGGATCTGGTTCATCCAGCCACTGCTGTCCCGCCGCGCCGCCACCGGCAGCTTCCGTCCCGGCGCCGCCGACCGTCGACGGGAAGTCGCCAACGATGGCTAGCCCCAAAACCATGACCGCCCACCTCAGCCCGTCACCCCAGCCCCGGACGGCGCTCAAGCGCTGCGATCGCGTCCGAAGGCAGGTCCGAGCTTGCGAGGACCTGATCGCGAAGCGAGCCCCTGGGCGAGTCGGAGCGATGCAGCGATCGCCGCAAGCGGGACAAGCGACGAGCCGCCAGGCGAGGAGCGCAGCTCGCGCTTGCAATAGACAGAGAGTCGGAGCGATGCAGCGATCGCACGCGGTGCCGGAGAAGGAGGGCGCCCAGCGCCCGACGCCGCAGGCACCGCCAATAAACACAGCGCAGCTCCCGGCTGCGTCAAACACCTCTCGCAGCTACCTCAGACCGTCACCCCAGCCCCGGACGGTCGCCCAAGCGCTGCGATCGCGACCGAAGGCAGGTCCGAGCTTGCGAGGACCTGATCGCGAAGCGAGCCCCTAGGCGAGTCGGAGCGATGCAGCGATCGCCGCAAGCACGACAAGCGACGAGCCGCCAGGCGAGGAGCGCAGCTCGTGCTTGCAAATTAATACGCCTTGCCGAAGATGACGCGTTTGCCGTAGGCGGAGGGGCGGTTGCATTTGATGCAGGTGCCGGTTTCCTCTGGGGCGTCGGTCGGGATGACTCGGGGGGTGGCGGCGGTGTCGGCTTTGATCTCGTCTTCGCATTCGGAGCGGCCGCAGTGGAAGACTCGGGCCCAGCCGCCGTTGACCTGGCCGGCGAAGTCCGCGTAGTCGTCGATCACGGCGGTGTGGGTGTCGCGGAACCGTTCGGCGCGGGCGAGGAGGAAGGACTGGAAGTCGCCGAGGATGCGCGGGAGCAGTTCGGGCACCTTGTCGAGGGGGATTTGCTCTTTGCCCTGGCCTTCTTCGGTGGGGAGGCGGCGGGCGAGGGTGGCGACGCCGTTGTCGAGGTCGCGCATGCCGAGTTCGATGCGGACGGGGACGCCGCGCATCTCCCATTCGTTGAATTTGAAGCCGGGGGAGAGTTGGGGGCGGTTGTCGTCGACGTGGACGCGGATGCCCATGGACTTGATCGCGGCGCCGAGTTTGCGGGCTTCGGCGGCGGTGCGTTCACCTTGTTCCTTGCGCCCGATGGGGACGATCACGACCTGGTAGGGGGCGAGGCGGGGCGGCAGGACCAGGCCCTTGTCGTCCCCGTGGGTCATGATCACGCCGCCGATCATGCGGGTGCTCAGTCCCCAGGACGTGGTGTGGGCGAGCTGGAGCCGGCCTTCCTCGTCCTGGTACTGGATCTCGAACGCCTTGGCGAAGTTGGTGCCGAGGTAGTGCGAGGTGCCGGATTGGAGGGCGCGCCCGTCCCGCATCATGCCTTCGATGGTGTAGGTGCGGACGGCGCCGGCGAAGCGTTCGCCGGGGGTCTTCTCCCCTGCCACGACGGGGATGGCGGCCAGGTCGCGGGCCACGGCGGCGTAGGCGTCGAGGGCCCACATGGTCTCGCGCATGGCGTCGGCCTCGTCGGCGTGGGCGGTGTGCCCTTCCTGCCACAGGAACTCGGTGGTGCGCAGGAACATGCGTGGCCGCATCTCCCAGCGGACCACGTTGGCCCACTGGTTCAGCAGGAGCGGCAGGTCGCGGTGCGAGTCGATCCACTTGGCCATGTACTCGCCGATGACCGTCTCGGAGGTGGGCCGCACGATCAGCGGCTCCTCCAGTTCCTTGCCGCCGGCGACGGTGACCACGGCGAGCTCGGGTGAGAAGCCCTCGACGTGCTCGGCCTCGCGCTTGAGGTAGGACTCGGGGATGAACAGCGGGAACACGGCGTTGTCGTGCCCGGCGTCCTTGATCCGCCGGTCCAGGTCGGCCTGGAGCAGTTCCCAGATCCGGTACCCGTAGGGGCGGATCACCATCGTGCCGCGCACCGGCCCCCGGTCGACGAGCTGCGCCTTGATGACCAGCTCGTTGTACCAGGCGGAGAAATCCTCGCTCTGCGGCGTCACACCTTCTCGACTCACGCCCCCGAGGGTACTAAGTACCCGCGCCTAACCAGGACGCATTTGCGCCGCCCAGTACAATCCCCGCCCATGCGCTGGTCCCAGGCTCACGTTCCGACGTTGCGCGAGGACCCGGCCGAGGCCGAGGCGGTGAGCCACCGGCTGCTGGTGCGGGCGGGGTACGTCCGGCAGCTGACCGCGGGCCATTACTCGCTGCTGCCGCTGGCCGTCCGGGTCCGCGCCAAGATCATCGATGTGGTGCGGTCGGAGATGGACGCGGTCGGCGGGCAGGAGATGCTGCTGCCCGCGCTGCATCCGGCGGAGCCGTGGCGGCGTTCGGGACGCTGGGAGCTGATGGGCCAGGAGATGTTCCGGCTGCGGGACCGGCGGGGCGCCGAGCTGGCGCTGGGCATGACCCATGAGGAGATCTTCGCGACGGTCGCGCGGGAGCTGGGCTCCTACCGGTCGCTGCCGCAGCGCTGGTACCAGTTCCAGACGAAGTTCAGGGACGAGCCGCGTCCCAAGGGCGGTCTGATGCGGACGCGCGAGTTCACGATGAAGGACGCCTACAGCTTCGACATCGACCGTGCTGGGCTGGACGCGTCCTTCGCCGCCTTCCACGGTGCGTACACGCGAATCTTCGAGCGGCTGGGGCTGCCCGTGCTGGCGGTGGAGGCGTCGAGCGGGACGGTGGGCGGGTCGGACTCCGTCGAGTTCATGTGTCCCGCCGAGGCCGGTGAGGACCGGGTCGCGCACAGCCCCGCCTGCGGGTACGCGGCCAACATCGAGCGCGCCACGTCCAAGCTTCCCGAGGTCACGGATGCTCCCGGGCCGCCCGCGCCGGAGCCGTTCGACACCCCGGGCGTGCGGACGATCGACGATCTGGCGACCGGTCACGGCGCCCCTGCGGACCGCCAGATCAAGACGCTGGTCTACGTGCTGGACGAGCGGCCCGCCCTCGTCCTGCTCCGGGGCGATCATCCGCTCAACGAGCAGAAGCTGGTGGACGCGACGGGCGCGACCGCCGTCCGCGCCGCGGCCGCGGAGGAGATCCGCGGGTGGCTGGGCGCGCTGCCGGGCAGCCTCGGCGCGGTCGGGGTCACCGATCTCCCGGTGATCGCGGACGAGGCGCTGCGCGGGCGCCGCGACATGTTCACCGGTGCCAACCGCGACGACGTCCACCTGCGCGGGGTGGACGTGGAGCGCGACATCCGCGTCGGCGCCTGGGCGGATCTTCGTGAGGTCGCCGAGGGCGAGCCCTGCCCGCGCTGTGGGGAGCCGCTGCGGATCCTCCGGGCGATCGAGGTGGGGCGCATCGTCAAGCTGGGCGACCGTTACGCCCGCGCCTTGGGCGCCGAGGTCCCCGACGCGGACGGACGCCAGGTCCCGCTGGTCATGGGGAGCTACGGCATCGGGGTGGAACGCGCGATGGCCGCGATCGTCGAGATCCACCACGATGACCGCGGTGTCGTCTGGCCGCTCGCGGTCGCCCCGTACCAGGTGGTGATCGTGGTGGCCCAGACCGACGACGAGGCGACCGCGCGGGCCGGCGAGGCCCTTTACCGGGATCTGCTCGCCGCCGGGGTCGAGACCATCATCGACGACCGTCCCGAACGCGCCGGCGTGAAGTTCCGTGACGCGGAGCTCACCGGCATCCCGTGCCGGGTGACGGTGGGCAGGCGCGGGCTGGCCGAGGGGGCGGCCGATGTGACGCGGCGGTCCACGGGGGAGAGCGAGAAGGTGGCGCTGGACGAGGTCGTTGGCCATATCCGGCGGCTACTCGGGTGATGATCGGGCCGGTAGAGTTCCTGCGTGCGGGTGGAATCGGAGCATCGGGCGGCCTATGTCGCGTTCGACCGATTCCCTGCGGAGAAGGGCTCGGCGATCCACATCGCCGAGATGGCCGACGAACTCTTCACCCGGTACGACGGCGGGCTGCTGGCGGTGCTGGGCGGCCCGGATCTGCCGCGCTACCAGCGGGAACCGGGCGGGCGGGAGATCGCCAGGTTCGCCGAGCCGATCCCGAACCTCCTCGACCGGGCGGAGGCGTTCTCGTCGTGGGTCGCCGCGCATCTGGCTCCTCACCTGGGGACGCTTGAGGTCTGCCACGTCCGGGACCCGTGGGGCGCGCTGCCCGCGGTGACCGCTCCGGGACGGCGGCACCGGGTGGTGTTCGAGGTCAACGGGCTGCCGTCGATCGAGATGGCGCACACCTGGCCGCTGGCCTCGCCGGGCACGCTGGGGAAGGTGCGCGAGCTGGAGCGGTTCTGCCTGGAGCGCAGCGACGCCGTGGTGGTGCCCTCGTCCGTGATCGCCGAGGCCGTGGGCCGTCTCGGGGTGGAGGACGGCAGGATCCACGTGGTGCCCAATGGGGCGGATCCGGTGCGTCCGCCGCGTCCCGGGCGTCCGGCGGGCGCGCCGGGCCGGTACGTGATCTATGTCGGGGCGGTGCAGCCCTGGCAGGGCGTGGACGTGCTGCTGCGGGCCTTCGCCCGGCTGGCGGACCTGCCTGACCTGCGCCTGGTGGTCTGCTCGTCGGTGCCGGAGCGGCGGTGCAAGCCGCTGCGGCGCCTGGCCGAACGGCTCGGCGTGGACGAGCGGGTCGACTGGATGTACACGCTGCCGCACGCGGAGGTCGCGGCCTGGCTGGCGCACGCGGAGCTGTCCATCGCGCCGCTCACCGGGTGCGCCCGCAACCTCGACCAGGGCTGCGCCCCGCTGAAGGTGATCGAGTCGATGGCCGCCGGCACCCCCGTGGTGGCCTCGGACCTGCCCGCCGTACGGGAACTGATGGCCGACGGCGAGCACGGGCGGCTCGTCCCGGCCGACCGGCCCGCCGACCTGGCCCGCGCGGTGCGGGTCCTGCTGGAGTACCCGGACGCGGCCAGGGCGATGGGCGAGCGCGCCCGCCGCCGCGTCGAGGACGAGCTGACTTGGGAGCATTCGCGCGCCCTCTTGCGCGAGGTCTACGGTTCGGTCGAGTCGTGAGGTGGTGACCGCGATGTTCTGGCGCAAGCAGCGATCGGCGATCGACGCTTTGCATCCCCTGCACCAGTCGCTGATCTGGCACAAGGGCCTGTCGGGCTCGCTGCGCCCGGCCGACTGGGCGCAGTTCGTCGCCAGTCTGGCCGGGCACTCGGCCGCGGTGCGGCGCCGCAAATGGAGCCTGCCGGGCCGGACGGCCACGGTGCTGGTGCCGCTGATCCGCGTGCTGTGCGAGGACATGGGGCCCGGCGGGGTGTTGTCGATCAACGCCGATCTGCGCGGCCCCACCGTCCAGGGCAAGGTCGGTCCCGCGCGGCAGGTGCCCGTGCCGCCCGACAGGATGCGGCAGGGCCGGGGGTTCGTGAAGACGGCGGGCATCACCTCGATCTCCGAGTCGTGGGCGTACGACCCGTGGCTGTGGATACGGGCGGAGCTGCGGGACAAGAGCGTGCTGGAGGTCGCGGCGGCCGACCGCGTCCGCAACCGCCGGATCAGCAAGGTGAACGCGCGCGGCAAGCACAAGACCAAGCACAAGACCAAGGTGACGAGCGTGCTCACCGTGACCAGGCGGCTGCCCGCCGGGGCGGTGACGCACCAGCCCGCTACCCGGCCGCCGCGCTGGGTCCGCGTGAAGATGCGGCCGGGCCACAGGACGGTCATCACCGCGCGCGGGAAGCTGAGGGGCGCACGGGAGGATGCCATGGCCGAGGCCATCCTGATGCTGTCGGCGGAGACGTTCCGGTGGACGCGGCCAGGCGCCACCCAGCCCATGGGGAGGGCCACGTGAACCAGTGCATGGTGACCACCGGCTTTTTCGTGCTGGGCAGGTGCGGGCGGACTTCGGTCTCCGCGTGCCCGCAATGCCGCCGCCTCCTGTGCGGGGAGCACCAGGGTGCCTATGGGCTCTGTCCCGAGTGCAGCGCCGCCCAGGGGTACGGGGCGAACGACCCACACGACCCGCGCTGGGTCCAGAGCTACCGGCGCGGCTACTACCAGCGCTCGTCCCAGACCTACTCCGATCCCAACTGGTACTCCTCGTTCGACTCCTACGATCGGGGAGCCTTCGCGCCGGGCAATGACTACTCCTCCGGCAGCGACTACGACTACGGCGACGATTCGGGGCTGGTCGACAGCTGATGGCCCGCGTCCTGTGGCTGACCGAGCACTACCCGCCCAGCAAGGGCGGGATGGCCGAATCCTGTGACCGCATCGTTCGTGGGTTGCGCGGCTCCGGGGTGGAGGTCGATGTCGCGCACCTGACCCGGCGCGTCCGCCCCTGGAAGGTGGAGCGTGAGCACGGCGGGCGGCTCCTGACCGCACCGCTGGGGGACGACCCGGAGCACGCCTTGCGGCGCCTCCTCGCCGTGTTGGACACGGAGCAGCTCTCCTACAGCCATGTCGTGGCGTTCGGCGGCGCCTACGCGATGCTGGCAGCGCCCGTCCTGTCCGCGTTGCGGCAGGCGCCGCTGATCACGCTGCTGCGCGGCAACGACATCGACATCGGCGCGTTCTCGCTGCGCCGCCGGGGTGTGCTGGTGGACGCGCTGCGGGCGTCCGCCCAGGTGTGCGTGGTGGCGCGCTCGCAGGCCCGGCTGGTGACGGCGCTGGTACCGGACGCCGCCGTGACCTGGGTGCCGAACAGCGTCGACACCGCGAACTGGCTGATCCTGCCGTCCGAGCGGGAACGCGCCCGCGCCTGGAGGGCCGCCAACGTGCCCGACGGGCGCCGCGCCCTCGGGCTCATCGGGCAGCTCAAGAACAAGAAGGGCGTCGGCTTCCTGCTGGAGGCGCTGCTGGCCTCGGGCCACGCCGAAGCGTTCCACCTGGTGCTCGTGGGCGAGGTCGAGGAGGGCGTCACCGACTTCCTCTCGGCCCGCGCCGACCGGTTCACGTGCTCGTTCCTGCCCTTCCTCGAACGGTACGAGCTGCCGTGGGTCTATGCCGCCTGCGACCTGGCGGGGCTGCCGTCCTTCTATGACGGGATGCCGAACGTCGCGCTGGAGGCCGCGGCGCTGGGCGTCCCGCTGCTGGCCTCGGACGCGGGCGGGCTGGCCGACGTGGCGGACGAGGAGATCGGCTTCGTGTTCCCGGCCGGGGACGCCCACGCCTGCCGCGCCGCCGTCGACCGCGCCGCCCGCGCGAGCGCCGAGGAGCTGGCCAAGCGCGGAGCGGCGGGCGAGGAGCGGATCCGCCGCGACTTCACCCCGGCCGCCGAGACCGCGGGCTACCTGCGCGTCCTGGCGGAGTCCGGGGCGGCGTGATCGCCTGCTGGGCCGAGGGCGGCGGGCTCGGCCATCTGACCCGGCTGCGGGCGTACCTGCGCGCGGCCGGTCTTGAGGGACGCGCCATCACCGTGTTCACCGGCTCGCCGTTCGCCGGCGATCCCCGCGTGCGGACGGCCTTCTCACGGGTGCTGCGGCCGGACGCCGGCGTCCTGTCGGGCCTCGACGTCGAGGAGCTGATCGTCGACGCGTTCCCGGCGGGGCTGCGGGGCGATCTCACGGCCGCGTCCGTCCCGCCCGGCGCGCGCGTGATCCACCTGGCGCGGTTGCTGCGCTGGGACGCCTACCGCCGCGTCCTTCCGGACGACGCTCCCCGGTTCGACCGTACGTACGTGCTGGAGGACCTGGACCCCGGGCACCTGGCGTACCTGCGGGCACGGTCCGCCGAGATGGCACCGCTGACCTTGGCGGCCCCTCCGGGCGTCGGCCCCTCGGACGTTCCTCCGGACGCGTGGGTGATCGTGCACAGCGGGCCGGAGGAGGAGATCGCCGAGTTGGCGGGGTACGCAGCGGACGTGGCGGCCCTCGAAGGCGCCGACCCCGGCTTCGTGCTGGTCTGCCCGGGTGCGCACCGTCCCGATCCCCTGCCCGCAGGGCTCACCCACCTGGACCGCTATCCGGTGCGCTTGCCGCCGCCCGAGGTGTTCACCGGCATGGTCTTCACGGCGGCGGGGTTCAACGCCGTGCGCGGCCTCGCGCCCTGGCGGGCCATGGGACGACACCGGATGCTGCCCTTCCCGCGTACGTTCGACGACCAGTTCACACGGGCCGCGCGGGCGCGCCACCACGCGGTCGCCCGGTCATAGCCGAAGGTCGAACTCCACGGCGATGTCGTCGGCCAGCTTGAGCGCGCCGAAGAACGCCGAGTAGGGCTTGATCCCCCACCGGGTCTGCTTGACCGTCGCCGAGCCGACGACCCTGCCGTCCTCGGCCCGCGCCCGCAGCTCCAGCGGCTCGGTACGGCCCGCGACCGTCAGCCGTCCCTCGACGGTGAACTCGGCGGGCGTGCCGCGGACACCGGTCGACTCGAAGGTGATCTCCGGATGCTCCGCGGCGCCCAGCACCTTGCGCAGGTTCCCGAGGATCTCGGTCCGGTCCTGGTCGGACAGCGGCAGCACACCACCGGCGCCCTCGCGGACGTCCAGCGCGTCCACCGGCACCCGCATCTCGACGGACGAGCCGTCGGCCGTGGCGCCGGCCACGCTCGTGGCGTCCCCAGGAAGGGTCAGCGTCCCGGACCAGCGGGTGGCCTCGATCGTGAGATCGTGCCCGGCGCGGCGGCCGAGACCGGTCCGGCCGGTCCTGATCAGCAGCCGCCCGCGTTCCGGGCCCAGCTCGATCGTTCCCATGGCGTCACCCTAGGCGAACCCCCTCCCGCGTGTCTCAGCGCGCGCGGGCGCCCGCGCGAAGCCGCTCGGGGTCCACCTCCCGCTCGGGATAGCGGCTCAGGTACTCGGCCTCAAGCTGGTTCGTCCGGCGGCTGTGCTCCGCGAGCGCCTGGTCGGCCGCGTGCCGCAGCGCGTCGGTCCTGGTCTCGTGGAGGTGCCTCAGCTCGCGTAGGAGATCTTCATCGCTGAGCGCGCGCGGGTCGACTCCGTTCGACGTGGCGTCCGGCATCGTCTCCCCTTCTCGATCTCGCCGTGATCTCTCCGGTTCTAGCGCGTCGTACCCGGTCAGGGCCGGGCAAACCCGCCTCCTCCCCGCGACGGCGGGCAGAACACCGCCAGCGCCCCGGGCCGCTTGGTGATGTGGACGGCGGACGGCAGCGTGGTCAGCTCGCCGTCCCTGGCCAGGGTCAGCTTTCCGTCCAGGGACGCCAGGTCCAGCGTGCCCGCGTGCCAGGACAGGTAGCCGGGCGTGAGGTGCAGGTGCCCCGCCAGGACGGCCGCGAGCGCGCGCAGCCGTGGCACCCGCCGCCCCGTGGTGACCAGGCGGATGTCGAGCTTGCCGTCGTCCAGATGAGCGCGCCAGGTGGGGGCGGGGCCGCGCGACCCGTACATGCAGTTGCCGGCGAACCCGAGCCAGACCAGCCTCCGCCGCCCGTTGACCAGCAGCGGCACAGGCTCGGAGCGCCGGAACGTGCGCGCCGCCGCGATCACCAGCGCGGGCCACTTGCCCAGCCGCCCGGCCAGCCGCTCCCGCCGCTCCACCAGGTCGGTGTACGCGCCGAGCCCGGCCGTGTTGAGGAAGATCAGCTCGCCCGTGGAGCCGCCGGAGCCGTCGGAGCGGGTGGAACCGTCGTCCGGCGGGGCGACGATCAGCCCGACGTCGACATGCCCGAGCCGCCCGCCCCGGTACGCCGCGACGGCGTCCTCGGCCGTCTCCAGGCCCAGCGCCCTGGCGAAGTGGTCGAACGTCCCACCGGGGATCGGCAGCATCGGGACGTCGTGCCGCAGGGCGGCGCGCGCCCCGGCGTTCACCGTGCCGTCACCGCCGATCACGCCGAGGATCTCCCCCTGGGCGGCGGCGGCCTCCAGCGCCTTGTCCACGTCCTCGTCCGGGTCCAGCCAGACGATCCGCGCGGCCGGCAGTTCCCGCTCCAGCAGGGAGACGGCGGCCTCGGTCGCGTTGCGCAGGATCGGCACGGACGGCATGCCGGTGTCGGCACCGCCCGCGGTGTCGTTGACGACCACGACCAGGCCCCGCCCGTCCCCGGTGACGGTGACCCGCTCGGTGGAGGTCCTGGTGAGGTGCGCGACCGGCGGGCGCGCCGGCCAGACCAGGCGGGTGCCGATCGCGGCCAGGGCGCCGATCCCGGCACCGGCCAGCACGTCCCCCGGGTAGTGCGCGCCGGTGTAGATCCGGGCGAACGCCACCGCCCCGGCCGTGATCGCCACCGGGACCGCCACGGCGCGCGGCGCCTCCATGGCCACCCCCGTCGCGAACGCCGCGGCCGAGGCCGAGTGCCCGGACGGGAACGCGTGCGAGGTCGGGAGCTTCCACCGGATCCGGATCGGCGGCACCAGATCCACGACGGGCCGGGCCCGCCGGAACGCGTGCTTGCCGAGAACGTTCACCACCGGGCTCGCCACCGCGATCCCGATCGCGCCGCGCAACGCGGCGCGGCGCAGCCTGGCCCGCCGGGTCAGCGCCATCGTCCCGGCCACCGTGAACCACAGCACCCCATGGTCGGCGGCGCGGGACAGCCGGGGCAGCACGTTCTCCAGGCCGGGCAGGTGCGTGGCGGCCACCCGGTCGAACGCCCAGCGGTCGAGCCGCCCGAGCCTGCGCAGCGGACCCTTCCGGTAGATGGCGGGCTTGCGCCGTTCCTCCGTGGCGAGGCTCACAGCGGACTCCGGCGAACCACCGCCACGCCCGCCCGCACGCCCCTCCAGAACCCTGCCGACCAGCGAATATCGGGGGAGCGGCACTACTCTGGATGCCCAGGAACGCCGTTCAAGGTGATCCGCTCGCATGTCGGGGGTATCCCCGGGAGGTCCGACATGATTCACCGAAGATCTCAATTCGGAGATCACATACCGGCGAACGTCTCTCACAGATGGTGGACTGCAATAGGCTTCCGCGCATGAGTCACCCGGAACGGCTCAGCACCTCGGGTGGCGATCCGGCACGCGACACCGCACAGCCTTCCCTGAACGGAGTGGGCGGCGAGTCGCTGGCCGAATTCGCCGCGCGACACGGTCTGACCCAGAGTGCGGCGCGCCCCTCGCCCGGCAAGTACATCCGCGCGCTGTGGCAGCGACGCACGTTCATCTGGAACTTCGCCTCCGCCAAGACCGCTTCCACCTACAGCAGCTCCAGGCTGGGACAGCTCTGGCAGGTGCTCACCCCGCTGCTCAACGCCGGGGTCTACTTCCTGATCTTCGGTGTGCTGCTCAACACCGATCGCGGGATCAGCAACTTCACCGCCTACCTGATCACCGGCGTGTTCGTCTTCACGTTCACGCAGCGCTCGCTGACCGCGGGCGCCCGGTCGATCGGCAACAACCTTTCGCTGATCAGGGCCCTGCACTTCCCGCGCGCCTCGCTGCCGTTCGCGCACGTGCTGATGGAGCTCCAGCAGCTGCTGATCTCCATGGCCGTGCTGCTGATCATCGTGCTGGCCACCGGCGAGCCCCTCACCCTGCGCTGGCTGCTGATCGTGCCGGTGCTGCTGCTCCAGTTCGTGTTCAACATCGGCATCAGCCTGGCCATCGCCAGGCTGGGCGCGTTCGTCCGCGACATCCAGCAACTGCTCCCGTTCATCACGCGGACCTGGCTGTACTTCTCCGGCGTGTTCTTCTTCATCCCCGCCATGGCCCAGCGGTTCGCCGACCAGGGCCACTCCTGGGTGGGGCAGGTGCTGGAGGCCAACCCCGGGGCCGTGTTCATCACGCTGATGCGGTACGCCCTGATCGACAGCTTCCACTCGGACGTGGCGCCGTACGACATGAACTTCACCCAGATGTGGGTGCTCGGCGTGGTCTGGTCGCTGATCGCCTTCCTCGGGGGTTTCTGGTACTTCTACCGTGCGGAGGAGAGGTACGGCCGTGGCTAAGGCGCTCAGGGAGCTGAAAGAGCAGGCACGCGTGAACGGCACGCAGCAGCCCGAGGTCGTGATCGACCCCACCCGCGAGCCGATCGTGGTGGTGGACGGCCTGCACATCATCTACCGCGTCTACAGCAGCGGTGGCGGCAAGGGCACGGCGGCCAGCGCGCTGCTGCGCATCCTCCGCCGCCAGCAGCGGCCCTCGATGACCGAGGTGCACGCGGTCCGCGGCGTCTCGTTCATCGCGTACCGGGGCGACGCGATCGGCGTGATCGGCACCAACGGGTCCGGCAAGTCCACCCTGCTGAAGGCCATCGCGGGGCTGCTGCCGCCCGCGCGCGGCGCCGTCTACACCGACGGACAGCCCTCCCTGCTGGGCGTGAACGCCGCGCTGATGCGCGACCTGTCCGGCTCGCGCAACATCATCCTGGGCTGCCTGGCCATGGGCCTCAGCCAGGAGGAGACCAAGGCCAAGTACAACGAGATCGTGAAGTTCGCCGATCTCAAGAAGGGCTTCATCGACTACCCGATGTCGACCTACTCCTCCGGGATGGGCGCCCGCCTGCGGTTCGCGATCGCCGCGGCCCGCACGCACGACGTGATGCTCATCGACGAGGCGCTGGCCACCGGTGACGCCAAGTTCAAGCGGCGCAGCAAGGCCAAGATCGACGAGCTGCGCAAGGACGCCGGCGCGGTGTTCCTGGTCGCGCACAACCTCGACGTGATCGAGGAGACCTGCAACCGGGTGATCTGGCTGGACGAGGGCCAGATCAGGATGGACGGGCCGCCCGCCGAGGTGCTCCAGGCGTACACCGAGGCCACCGGCAAGTAAGGGCCACCGGCAGGTCACGAGTGCGCGAGGTCCGTCGCGCTCGTGCCGGGGCGTGGCACACGATTTTCCGGCGTTCTGTCGCGTTTGTTATTGCTGTGACGTAAGTCATAGCTGTTGCATGGAGTTACCAATTCGTCGCTGGATGAGAGGGCCGTGCCGATCTAACTTCGGAGGGAGACTTCAGCGAGGAGAGCTCCCATGGCTGATCGGCTCAGCAGACGCGGCTTCCTGACGTCCACCGCCCTCGCGGCCGGCGCGTACGGCCTCACCGCCGGTTGCGCCAGCGAGACCAGCGGCCCCGCCGCCAGGAACACCGGCGGCGCCCCCAAGGAGGTCTTCTCCTCCCCCGGGAGAAAACTCAGCGGCTCCCTCAGCGTCCTGATGTGGAGCCACTTCGTCCCCCGCCACGACAAGTGGTTCGACAAGTTCGCCGCCGACTGGGGCAAGAAGGTCGGCGTCGACGTCCGCATCGACCACATCAACACCGTGGACGTGCCGCGCCGCGCCGCCTCCGAGATCCAGGCCGGACGGGGCCACGACCTGATCCAGCACATCGCCCCGTTCTCCCAGTACGAGCCGTCCGTCCTCGACATGACCGACGTCGTGCAGGAGGCCAACCGGCGGTGGGGCCAGCAGCTCGAACTGTGCCGCAAGTCCAGCTTCAACCCCAACACCGAACGGTTCTACTGCTACTGCCCCGGCTGGTCCCCCGACCCGGGCAACTACCGCAAGTCGATGTGGCAGAAGGTCGGCCTGCCCAACGGCCCCGGTAGCTGGGACGAGCTGCTGCGCGGCGCCAGCGAGATCAAGCGCACCACCGGCGTCCCGTGCGGCCTGGGCCTGTCCCCCGAAACCGACTCCAACATGGTCGCGCGGGCGCTGCTGTGGTCCTTCGGCGCCTCCGAGCAGGACGCCAACGAGCGCGTCACCCTCAACTCCGACGAGGCCGTGGCCGCGGTCGACTTCATGACCCGGCTGTGGAAGGGCGCGGAGACCGAGGAGGTGTTCTCCTGGGTCCCCGCGTCCAACAACCAGCAGATGATCGCGGGCAAGTCGTCGTACATCGTCAACTCGATCTCCGCCTGGCGCACCGCGGCCGGCACCAACCCCGCCATCGCCGACGACATCTTCTTCGTCCCCGCGCTGCGCGGCCCGCGCGCCGCCCTGGCCGCCCAGCACGTCATCCAGCAGTGGATCGTCCCCAAGCACGCCGGGAACCCGGACGCGGCCAAGGAGTTCCTGCTGCACTACACCGCCAACTTCCCCTCGGTGACCTACCACTCCGAGCTGTACGACCTGCCCGCCTGGCCGTCCCTCGTCCCGCAGGCCAACGGCTGGCTGGACAAGGACCCCTACGGCGCCAACCCGCCCAACAAGCTCAGCCTGCTGAAGACCGCCACGTCCTGGAGCGCCAACATCGGCTACCCCGGCCCGTCCAACCCGGCCATCGGCGAGATCTTCAGCACCAACGTGCTGCCCACCATGTTCGGCCGCGCCGCCCGCGGCCAGGTCAGCGCGAAGCAGGCGGTGGAGGAGGCGGAGGGCCAGATCAACCGCATCTTCCGCAACTGGCGCGACCGCCGCCTGGTCGGGGGCTGACCGTGCCCGTGGCCTCGCTTCGCCCGGCGCCCCACGGCGCCCTGATTCGCCGACGGGTGGCCCTATGAAGACCGTTGAGGTTCGGGAGCTGGTGAAGGTCTACGACGGGCACGTGCGGGCCCGTCGGAGACGGACGGGCACCGCGCGGGACGCGGACACGCGCGCCCTGGACGGCGTGGACCTCGCCGCCGAAGCCGGGGAGTACCTTGTCCTGCTCGGGCCGTCCGGGTGTGGGAAGACGACGCTGCTGCGCACCATCGCCGGGCTGGAGCAGCCCACCGGCGGCGAGGTGCTCATCGACGGGCAGGTGGTGAACGGGCTTCCGCCGCGCGTCCGGCAGGTCGCGATGGTGTTCCAGTCGTACGCGCTGTACCCGCACAAGAGCGTCCTGGACAACATCGTCTTCCCGCTCAAGGCAGAGAAGGTCGACCGCGCCGAGCGGGAGAAGAAGGCGCGGTGGGCGGCGGGCCTGCTGGGCATCGAACCGCTGCTGGAACGGCGTCCCCGGCAGCTCTCGGGCGGCGAGCGGCAGCGGGTCGCGCTGGCGCGGGCGCTGGTCCGCGACCCGGCGGTGTTCCTGCTGGACGAGCCGCTGTCCAACCTGGACGCCAAGCTGCGCGCCACCGCCAGGGACGAGCTGCGCCGCTTCCAGGAGCGGGTCGGCACCACCACCATCTACGTGACGCACGACCAGGCCGAGGCGATGGGGCTCGGCGACCGCATCGCCGTTCTGGAACGCGGCAAGGTGCGTCAGGTCGGCACTCCCGTCGAGGTGTACGACGATCCCGCCGACACGTTCGTGGCGACCTTCATCGGCTCGCCTCCCATGAACCTGGTGCCCCGGTCCGACCGGCTGGTCGGGTTCCGTCCCGAGCACCTGCTGCCCGCCGAGGTCGTCCAGGCGGACGAGCGGGTCACGATGCCGCTGCGGATCGAGCGGATGGAGTACCTGTCGGGCGACCGGCACGTGTACGGGACGGTCACCGGCATCGGCGAGGAGACCCGGGTGATCGCCCGGCTGCCGGCCACGGTGACGCTCCCGCTGAGCGCCGGGGAGACCCACGAGTTCGCCGTGGAGGCGGGGCGGCTGCGGTTCTTCGACGCCGAGTCGGGCGTGCGGGCCGAACCGGTGAGGCTTTCCGCATGACCGGCGAGCCCATGACGACGCTGAAGGAGGCGCCGCCCGTCGAGCGGGCCGCCCCGGTGCGGAAGGCCGGGCTCGCCGACCGGGAGGGATTCCTGGCGTGGGCGATGCTGCTGCCCTCCGTCGTCTACATCCTCGCGCTGGTCGGGGTGCCGTTCGTCCTGGCGATCGCGTTCGCGTTCTCGGACGTGACCACCGGCGACCCCTCCTTCGACTGGGTCGGGTTCGCCAACTTCGACGCGATCTTCGACGACGGGGTGTTCTGGCGGTCGCTGACCAACACCCTGGTCTTCACGCTGGTGTCGATGCTGCTGATCGTGGTGTTCGGCAAGATCCTGGCGAACATCCTGGTCGCCGACTTCCGCGGCAAGTGGGTGGTGCGGTTCCTGGTGCTGCTGCCCTGGACCACCCCGGTCGCGCTGTCCACGATCTCCTGGCTGTGGTTCCTGGACTCGATCTACTCCCCGGTCGACTGGGTGCTGCGGCGGCTCGGGCTGATCGAGGACAACGTGGTGTGGCTCGGCGGCCCCGGCACCGCGATGGCCTCGGTGATCGCCGTCCATGTCTGGCGGCTCACCCCGCTGGCCGCGGTGATCGTGATGGCGGGCCTGGTGGCGATCCCCCGCGACATCGACGAGGCGGCGCGGATCGACGGCGCCGGTTTCTGGCGGCGGATGTTCGAGGTCACCATCCCGATGACGATGCCGGTGATCGCGGTGTCCGCGCTGTTCGGCGCCATCCTGACGTTCACCGACATGACCGTCTCCTACGTGCTGACCCGCGGCGGTCCCACGCACGCCACCGACGTGCTGGCGTCCTGGGCGTACTTCCGCGGCATCGAGGGCGGCGACGTCGGCCAGGGCGCCGCGATCGCCCTGTTCCTGTTCCCGCTCCTGCTCGCCGCCGCCATCGCGATTCTGAGGGCTGTACGCCGTCTGGGGGCGTCATGACCGAGCGCAGCGAGGGCATGGCGCCCCCAGACCCTTGCCCGGGGGTCTGGGGG
>NZ_JBIMPP010000103.1:0-20751 GCF_043906805.1 Actinomadura sp. SCN-SB
ACCGCGATCCACTCGTCGTCCTCGGGGAGGGTGGCGTTGGGCAGGTGCTCGACGCCAGCGTCCGGCATGAACGTGGACGGCCGGGACCGCCGAGGGGTCAGCCGGTGACGAACCAGATGGCGCGAACGAGTTGATCGGTCTCGTTGAGCAGCCGGTGCGGCACATCGCCGCGCATGGCGATGGCCTCGCCTTCCTTGACCTGGCGGCGCCGACCATTGATCACGATGGTCAGCGTGCCTTCGAGCACGTAGCCGTAGTCGTTGCCCTTGTGCTGCTGAGGCTGGTTGTTCGGGGCGGAGTCGGCGCCGGGCTCGTACTCGGTGAGCAGGAAGTCGACGTGATCATCACCCACCTCGTCGGTCAGCCTGCGCCATCGCACCCCGGTCTGCAACGCGAGGTACTCCGATGCCGGCGGCGGGCTTGCCGCCTTCCCTCGCTGCCCGCCACCCTGTTCCGCCGGGGACTCCTTCGCCCGCGACACCGAATGTCCCAGCAGGTCGTCCAGGGACAGGTTCAGTTCGCTGGCGATGGCGAACAAGGTGCTCACCGCGGCCTGGCTCTGGCCCAGCTCGAACTGGGACAGGAAGCTCGCCGAGACCCCCACACGACGGGCCAGCTCACGCATCGACAGTCCGGCCCGCTCACGCTCCATCCGAACGGTCTGCCCGAGCGGCACATTCATTCCGTTCATTCCGCTGGGGCCGGCACGACCGACCCTGCGCGACACAGCCACGTGGCGCTCCCTGCGCAGTGAGTTGGGTGAGGTCCGGTGTCAAGCCTACGGGTCCGCCGTTCGGAGCGGCCACCCGCTCACCGCCCCCCGGATCCGGCACCGGGGTCGGCCGCCAGCTTGTGACGCACCTGCTCGCGCAGCAGAAATCTCTGCACTTTTCCGCTGGCCGTCCGCGGCAGGTCGGTCACGATCATCAGCATTTCCGGGGCCTTCTGAACCGCGAGCCCGGATTTCAGCAGGTGTTCGCGCAGTTCGTCGAGTACCGGCAGGCGCTCCGCGGCCGGGACGACGCAGGCGCAGGCCCGCTCGACGAGAACGGGATCGGGATAGCTCACCACGGCGACGTCATGCACCGCCGGGTGCTCCATCAGCAGTGACTCGACCTCGGCGACGCTGAATTTCTCGCCGCCACGGTTGATGATGTCCTTGATCCGGCCGGTGATGTGCACTGTCGAGTCCGGATCGATGCGGGCCGTATCACCGGTGCGGAAGTAACCGTCGGTGGTGAACGCCGCCTGATTGAGCGAGGCGTCGAGATAGCCCAGAAAGAGCTCGGGCCCTCGCACGAGCAGTTCCGGTCTGCCGTCGTCGTCCTCACGAACGACCATCTCGTTGCGGCCCATCGGCCTGCCCTCCCCGGACGCGGCCTCGTCCAGATCGCCGAAGGGATCGGCCATCGACGATGTCGGCAGCTCCGTCGACCCGTACGTACGCACCACTCTCGTGCCCATCACCGCGTGGGCCCGGCGCACCAGGTCTTCGGGGATATCGGCGCCGCCACAGACGAAGACACGCAGGCTGGATCGGGTTCGCCCGGCATATCCGTCGGCCAGCCCGCGCAGGAACGGCGTCGCGCTCACCGTGAACGTGCACGTCGTGGATTCGATCAGATCGACCGCGGCCGCGGCGTCCCATCTGTCCTGTAGTACCACGCCGCATCCGAGGTCGGCGGGCAGCAGGATTCCGTAGCTCAGTCCGGTGATGTGACTCAGGGGTGATGCCATGAAAACGCGGTCGCGATCGTCCAGCCGACAGAATTGGGCGATGTCGCGTACCTCGGCGAGCAAAGTCTGATGACTGTGCAGGACACCTTTGGATTGCGAGGTGGTACCTGAGGTGTACAGCACCACCGCGATATCGCCGGGCTGCGTATGCGGGTCGGGTGCCGACCGCGCTTCCGTTCGGAGCAGCGCGTCGAACGGTTCCGCGCCGGGGGTACTGCCGCGGACACTAACCACTGTCACGTCCGCCGACGTATCAGCCGCTATGGCACGAAGTTCGGCGGCATGGGGATAGGACCGGAACAGAGACGGTGCGACGACGACCTTCGGCCGCACCTGATCGACGATGAAGCGAAGCTCGTGAGCCCGGTAGATCGGCACTACAGGCACGAGCACGCCGCCCGCGAGGAACACACCCCACGACACGGCGACGGACTCCCACCAGTTGGGCAACTGGGTGAGGACGCGATCGCCCGGCTCGACGCCTCGTTCCCGCAGACCGGCGGCGATCCGCTCGGCGGACGAAAGGAGTTCGGCGAACGTGAGCGCCCTGTCGCCCTCGACCACCGCGAGCGCATCGGGGTGGGCGCGTGCGGAACGCATCAGGCGGTCGGCGAAGGTCTCCTGCGGCAGGTCGTAGTCCACGATGTGGCGCCGGGTCGCGGTCAGCATGCGGCCACCTCATGGACCGCCCGCACGATGTCGGCCGGTCCGGCCTTCCATTGCCGCTCCAGCACCGGTGCGTACGGGGCCGGGGAGTAGGCCGCGCCGACGCGTGCGACCGGAGCGTCGAGCGTCCAGAAGCCCTCCTTCACGGCCAGGGCCGCCAGCTCGGCCCCCACCCCGAAATCCACGACCGCCTCATGCGCGATCACCAGGCGATTCGTGCGCTGTAGCGATCTCAGCACGGTCTCGCGGTCGAGCGGGACGATCGTGCGCAGGTCGATCACCTCCACCTCGATGCCCTCCGCGCCCAGCATCTCGGCGGCCTCCAGCGCGTCGTAGACCATGCGCGACCACGACACCAGCGTGACGTCCCGACCCGGGCGGACGATCTTGGCCTGGCCGAGCGGAACGCGGTGATCCGGCGACGGCATAGGGGATTTCTTCTCGTACAGCAGGCGGTTCTCGATGAACACGACCGGGTTGTCGTCCTCGATGGCCGATCGCAGCAGGCCGTAGGCGTCCGCCCCGGAACTCGGCATGACCACCGTCAGCCCGGGCACGTGCGCCATCAGCGTTTCGAGGCTCTGCGAGTGCTGGCTGCCCGACGAGCGTCCCGAGCCGAACTGGGTGCGGATGACGAGGGGGACGGTCACCGCGCCGCCGGTCATGAACCGCAGCTTGGCGGCCTGATTGAGGATCTGGTCGAAGCACACCCCGAGAAAGTCGAAATACATGAGCTCGACGACCGGTCGCAGCCCGGCCATGGCCGCGCCGACGCCCAGGCCCATGATCGCCGTCTCGGCGATGGGGGTGTCGAGCACCCGATCGGGGAACTTCTCGTGGAGCCCGCGGGTGACCCCGAAGACGTTGCCGCCCGCCACGTCGATGCCGGCGAGGAACACGGCCGGCTCGTCGGCGAGGGCGTCATGGAGTGCCTGCCGGAGAATGCGCGTACCTGAGGACGGTTTGCCGCCGGCCGATCCGGCGCGGGCCGCCGGAGTCGTCGTGCGACGCCGTACGTAGACGTAATCGCCGGCACTCGCCGGATCCGGCTCCGCGGAGTTGCGCGCGAAGTCCTCGGCGTCGGCGACGACCGAGTGGGCGGCGCGGTCGATCTCGTCGAGCTCGGTCTCGGTGACACCCAGTTCCGCGAGGCGTGCGCGGGCGAGGCGGAGCGGGTCGATGGTGGACGCCTCGGCCAGTTCCGCGGGCTCGCGGTAACGCTGTTCGTCGCCCTCGTAGTGCCCGCGTACCCGGAGTGTCACGGCCTCGACGAGGTATGGCCCCCCGCCCGCGCGGACCTTGCCGAGCACCTCCGCCATGCCGTCGGCCACCGCCGCCACGTCGTTTCCTGGAAACTGGGCGAACGGAACGCCGTAGGCGAGGGCGCGTTGCGCGACAGGCACTGGATGCTGGTCGGCGGCACGCGAGAACTCTGAGTAGCGGTTGTTCTCGCAGAAGAACACGATGGGCAGGCCGCGCAGGGCGGCGATGTTGAGCGATTCGTGGAAGGCGCCTGTGGCGACGGCACCGTCACCGAAGAACGCGACGGCCACCGCGCCCTGACCGCGACCGGCCAGCGCGTGCGCGGCGCCGACCGCGATGGGCAGCCCCGCACCGACGATGCCATTGGCGCCGAATATCCCGATGCTCGGGTCGGCGACGTGCATTGAGCCGCCGCGACCGCGACAGGACCCGGTCTCCTTGCCCATCAGCTCGGCCATCATGCGCCGTGGCTCCAGGCCCTTGGCGAGAACGTGTCCGTGACCGCGGTGGGTCGAAGTGATCACGTCGTCGGGCCGGGCGTGGAACAGGGCGCCTACCGCACAGCCCTCCTGGCCGACCGACGTGTGCACGAAACCGGGGATCAGTCCGTCGCGATACAGGGTCGAGATGAGCTCCTCCATACGACGGATGACAGCCATCCGCCCGTAGGCGTCGAGCAGTTGCGTGCGATCCATGAGGGCTCTCCCGTCAGCGCGCACCGTGGTACCGATCGCGCTCTCTGGGGCGTCAATGTAACCAGCGGACGCAGGCATGTCCAGTGTCACTTGACAGCCGACCAACCGGATCACCGTCCTCGGCATCAGAAATCGGCGTGGCCGAAACCGTCAAGTGACACTTGACAAGCGTGTTCCACGGATCCACGATGGTGCGCACCTCGTCACCTGGCCTGATCAGCCGCCGCGGGGCCCCACTGTCCGTCCGTGCCGTCGCGGCGCGCCGCGAGCCGGGACGGCCGATGGCCATTCCGCTTACTCCACGTTCCGAGAGGCCACGATGCGCCGAGAAGACATCGAGTTCACCAGCGAGGGCAGCCTTGTCAGGGGGTGGCTCTATCGTCCGGATGACGCGACTGGGGACGTTCCCGCAGTCGTACTCGCGGGTGGATGGTGCTACGTCCGCGAGCTCGTCATGCCGTACTACGCCGAGGCGTTCGCGTCACTGGGCATGGCCGCGCTGATCTTCGACTACCGCAACCTCGGCTCCTCCGAGGGGGAGCCCCGCCAGCACCTCGACCCATGGGCGCAGATCCGCGACTACCAGAACGCGCTGAGCTTCCTCGAACGGGCCGATGGGATCGACCCGGACCGCCTGGGCGCGTGGGGGATCTCGTACTCAGGGGGTCATGTCCTGATCCTCGCGGCGACCGATCCCCGTGTGAAGGCGATCGTCAGCCAGATCCCGGTGGTCGACGGCTACCGCAACATGCGCCGCGTCCACGGCACGCTCGGATACCGCCGGCTGTGGGAGGCGGTCCTCGAGGATCGCCGGCTCCGCTACGAGAACCCTCACAACCGGCTCTACTTGCCGCACGCCAGCGCGACTCCCGAGGAAGAGCTGTCCGCGTGGCCGTTCCCGGAGACGTTCACGACGTTCGCGCAGCTACAGGCGACCGAGGCTCCTCTGTATCAGAACTCCAGCACGATGGAGTCCGTCGATCTGCTGCTGAACTACGACGTCAACCCGTTCGTCACCCGCATCTACGACACGCCGACGCTCATGATCGTCGCGGAGGGCGACGATCTGACGCTCTGGGATCTGGAGATCGAGAGCTACAACAGGATCCCCACGGAGAAGAAGAAGCTGGTCGTCCTCCCGCACACGTCGCATATGACCCTGTACAGCGATCGGGCGAAGCTGGCCGTCGCCGCCGAGGAGGCGTCGCGCTGGTTCGCCGATCATCTCGTCGCGAAGGCGATGACACCACAGCGGTGAGGACATCGCGGCCACGAGCGTGCGCCACGGCCACCCCACCCCCCAACCGGCGCGTCAGCGTCCACAACCGCGGCCCATCGGGGCCGTGGCGGGTTCTCGTATCTCAAAGGAGATGACGGAATTGGCTTCCATCGAGTCACGGATCGTCGATATGGCGGTCCACGGTCAGTTCCCCAACCCCGTTTCCCGGCGCGCGTTCCTGTCCGCGGTCGGTGCCGCCGGCATCGTTCTCGGGACCGGCGCGTGCGGAGGTTCGTCGAGCTCGGACCAGTCGGCCGCCGCCGGCGGCAAGCTCAAGAAGGACAAGACCTGGTGCCAGGTGACGACGCTGTCCAATGACTACTTCGTCGCGTTCAACGAGGGGGCCAAGCAGGCGATGGCCGCGCTGGGCGTCCCGATGGCCACCCTCGAGGACCAGGGCAACGCCAGCACCGCGATCGGCCAGGTGGGCAACGTGCGCACCGCGACCGGCAAGTCCATCTTCGGCACGCCCGCGACCGAGGCCCAGGCCGCCGCGGTGACGAAGGCATGCCAGGCCTCCGGCATCCTGTACGCGAGCTCGTACACCGCTCCGCCCTGGTACACGCCCGCGGACGCCGACAAGTGGGCGCGCTTCATCACGCCGCCGTCGACGAAGATCGCGGCGGCCACCGCGAAGGCCCTGTTCGACAAGGTCGGTGGCACCGGCACGATCATCCACGTCCCCGGTCAGAAGGGCTCGTCCGCGGACGACCAGCGGACCGCCGGACTGAACATGGCGCTCAAGGACTACCCGGGAATCAAGATCGTCACCGCGGCGCCGGGGAACTGGACCTCGGAGGACGCGCGCAAGTCGCTCACGAACATCCTCCCGTCCGTCAAGGACTTCGTCGGGGTGTTCGCTCAGAACGACAGCGAGGCCGCGGGAGTGATCGCGGCACTCGACGCGCAGGGCATCAAGGACAAGGTCGTCACGGGTTTCGACGGCAACAAGCAGAACATCGAGTACATCGCGGCCGGCAAGCAGTACCTGACCAGTGCCACGATCGGCGGTCTGACCGCCGGGCTGCTGGGCATCACGGTGTTCGACGTTCTCAACGGGGTGGAGCTCTCGCTGCCGGAGAGATTCCTTTCGCAGGGCGCGCTGCTCGTCACGCCCGACATCGCCCAGAAGGTTCTGGACACCGTCTACGCCGGCAAGCTGCCGTTCAACTGGACGAAGATGAGCAAGGCGCTCCATCCGAACGACTGGGATCCGCAGACGCTGCTCAACCCGATCGATCCCAAGGAGTTCTACGCCGGCGTTCCCCAGGATCAGTACAAGCTCAACCCGGCGTGGGCGTCCGCCGACATCGGCAAGGTCCGGGCCGACTACGCGGCCGCGTTCAAGTCCGGCCCCCTGTTCGAGTTCAAGAGCAAGCTCGTCGCCTGAGCGCGGCGGCATCCCACCACAGTCCATTCAAGAGCGGGGCGGCCCGACGTGCCTTCTACATCGACGGTGAAGCTCACCGGCATCTCCAAGAGCTACGGCATCGTGCACGCGTTGCGCGACGTGTCGCTCGACGTCAGTACCGGTGAGGTGCTCGGCCTCATCGGTGAGAACGGCGCGGGGAAGTCGACGCTGATCGGTGTGCTGAGCGGTACGGTCCGGCCGGACGAAGGCACGATGACCGTCGACGGCACCCACGCGCCGCTCGGCGATCCCCGCAGGCTGTCCGCGATGGGCATCTCCGTCGTCGCGCAGGAGCAGGCGCTCGTCGAGCCGCTGCGGGTGTACGAGAACATCTACCTCGGCCGCGAGGCCCTCGTGCCCGGCCGCGGGTGGTCACGAGCGCGCCGGTTGCGTGCCGCGGCGAGCGCCCTGCTGCACGACCTGCATCTGGACGAGATCCCGGCCGACGCGATCGTCGCCGACCTGAGCTACCCGCAGCGGCAGCTCGTCGAGATCGCCAAGGCGTTCGCCCTGGCACGGCTCACCGACCGTCCGCCGGTGATCCTGCTCGACGAGCCGACGAGCGCGCTCAGCGAGCACGAGGTCGATCTGCTGTTCTCGCTCATCGAGCGATGGCGCTCGCGGGTGGCGTTCATCTATGTGTCGCACATCCTGCAGGACGTGCTCCGGCTGAGCTCGCGGCTGCTGGTCCTCCGGGACGGCAAGGTGATCGACACGGTGCCCAATGACGGCATCACGGACTCGCGGCTGCACGAACTGATGGTCGGCCGCGAGCGCAGCGTCGACTACTACCGCGAGGACGAGCAACGAGGCGCCTCGTCGGCCGAGCCGATCATGCGCGTCATCGGCGGCACCAAGTCGGGCGCGTTCACCGACGTCGACGTGGCGGTGCGCCCCGGCGAGATCGTCGGTCTCGCCGGGGTGATCGGTTCGGGCAAGTCCGAGCTCGCGGCCGTGTGCGCCGGCGCGGAAGGGCTCGACTCGGGGTCGATCGTCGTCGACGGCACCCGCCGTTCCCGATGGACGGTGGCGCAGGCCATGCGGAACGGCGTTCTCTACGTGCCGCCCGAGCGCGCCAACGACTCGTTGTTCACGACGATGTCCGTCCGTTCGAACATCTCGATCGGTTTCCTCGATCTGCTCACCTCGCGGTGGTCGCGGCTGCTCCGCCTGCCCACCGAGCGTTCGAGGACCGATGCGCTGGCGAAGCGGTTGCGGGTGAAGACCGAGTCGCTGTCCACACCGATCGGCGAGCTGTCGGGCGGCAACCAGCAGAAGGCCGTGTTCGCGCGCTGGCTGGGCCGCGACTGCCGGTTGCTCGTGCTCGACGATCCGACGCGCGGCATCGACGTCGGCACGCGAGAGGAGATCTACGAGCTCATCCGAGACCTCGCGGGAAGCGGCGTCGGTGTCCTGCTGTGCACCGAGTCCCTGGAGGAGATCATCGGCCTGGCCGACCGGATCCTGGTGCTCAAGGACGGCCATGTCACCGCCGAGATCCCCGCCCCCGCCGCCGCCAAGCCCAGCGAAGTCGACATCGTCCGTTACATGATGTGAGGTCCGCAAATGACCCAGTCTTCGCCACGCCTGGTGAAGCGGCAGACCGGTGACGAGCGCTCGTCCCCACGGTCGCCGGCGGCGGCGTCCACGTTCCTCGACCGGTACCGCAACATCCTCATCCCGATCGTGGCGCTCATCGTGCTCGTGGCCTACTTCGGCGCGCAGAACCCGGCGTTCATCTCGACCGGCTCCGCCCAGAACATCCTGCGGCAGATGGCGTTCCTCTCCGTCCTCGCCCTCGCCGGCACGTTCGTCATCCTGATCGGCGGAATCGACCTGTCCGTCGCGGCGAACGCGTCGCTGGCCGGCATTCTGATCGCCAAGTGGATCGACTCCCTCGGCGGCCCGCTGGCCATAGTCCTCGTCCTGCTGGTCGGCGGCTTCGTCGGCCTGGTCAACGGGATCGTCACCACGCTGCTCAAAGTGCCGTCGTTCCTGGTGACGCTCGGCATGATGTCGATACTCGACGGCGTCTCGAACACCATCTCCAAAGGCGGCCCGGTCTCCTTCAACTCGGGACTGCTCAACACTTTGGTGAACACCTCGACCATCCCGGGTCTGCCCAACGGCGCGCTCATCGCCATCGTCCTGGCCGTCGGATTGACGGCACTGGTGTTCGCGACGTCCTACGGGCGTCACCTCTACGCGGTAGGGGGCAACGAACGGGCGGCCCGGCTCAGTGGCGTGCGAGTGCGTGCCGTGAAGTTGTCGGTGTTCGCTCTCGCGGGCGTCATCGCCGCCGTGGCGGGCATCATCCTTACCGGTCAGGCGAGCACGGGTGTGCCGTTGGGCGCCGATCCGAGCCTGCTCAACTCCATCGCCGCGATCGTCGTGGGCGGCACCGCGCTGTCGGGCGGAGTCGGCGGCCCGCACCGCACCATGCTCGGCACCCTGGTCATCGTCATTCTCGGCTCCGGCATGGACATCACGTCGGTGGGCCCGTACACCCAGTTGATCGTGAAGGGAGCGGTCGTCATCGCGGCGGTCGCGATCACGATCGACCGCAGGCGCTACGGACTGATCAAATGAGCGCCGGACGAGTTGAAGGCAAGGTCGCGTTCATCACCGGGGCAGCGCGCGGACAGGGGCGTAGCCACGCCATCCGGCTCGCGCAGGAGGGCGCCGACATCATCGCCGTCGACCTGTGCGCCGACATGGACAACGTCCCCTATCCGCTGGGTACGGCCGAGGATCTGGCCGAAACGGTCCGGCAGGTCGAGGCGCTCGGCCGCCGCATCGTCGCCAGGCAGGCCGACGTGCGCGACTACCCGGCCCTGCGCGCGGCGGTGGACGACGGAGTCGCCCAGCTCGGTCGCCTCGACATGGTCTGCGCCAACGCCGGCGTCAACAAGCCTTCGCCCGCCCAGGACATGGACGAGCAGGTATGGCTCGATGTCGTCGACGTCGACCTGGGCGGAGTGTGGCGCACGTGCAAGGCGGCGATCCCGCACATGATCGACGGGGGACGCGGCGGCGCGATCGTGCTCACCAGTTCGGCGGCGGGGCTCAAGGCGTACGCGAACATCGCGCACTACACGGCGGCCAAGCATGGCGTGGTCGGCCTTATGAAGACGCTCGCCCAAGAGCTGGCGCCGCACCGGATTCGCGTCAACACCGTGAACCCGACCCAGGTGGACACCCCAATGATCATGAACAGGCCGATGTTCGAGCTGTTCTGCCCGGATGTCGACGACCCGACCCGCGCCGACTTCGCGCCGGTGTCGCAGGCGATGAACGCGCTGCCGGTCCCGTGGGTCGATGCGCGCGACGTGAGCAATGCGGTGCTGTTCCTCGCCTCGGACGAGGCGCGCTACATCACCGGGGTCGCACTACCGGTCGACGCAGGCGTACTGATCAAGTGACAACAACCGAAGGAGCGCACATGGCAGGTCGGGTTGAAGGCAAAGTCGCATTCATCACCGGGGCAGCCCGCGGGCAGGGGCGTAGCCATGCCATCCGGCTCGCGCAGGAGGGCGCCGACATCATCGCCATCGACCACTGCGCCGATATCGACACCGTCGACTACGCGATGGCGAGCGCCGCGGACCTGGCCGAGACCGAGCGTCAGGTCAAGGCGCTCGGCCGCCGCATCGTCGCCACGCAAGCGGACGTGCGCGACATGCAGTCACTGAAAGATGCTGTTGACGCAGGCGTCGCGGAACTCGGCCGGCTCGACATCGTGTGCGCGAACGCCGGCATCCTCTCCAACGGCCCGTCACACGAGCTGACGGAGGACACCTGGGGGCAGATGATCGACATCAACCTCAACGGCGTATGGCGCACCTGCAAGGCGGCGATCCCGCATCTCATCAAGGGCGGGCGTGGCGGC
Organism: Actinomadura sp. SCN-SB; assembly: GCF_043906805.1. Classification (NCBI taxonomy): domain Bacteria; kingdom Bacillati; phylum Actinomycetota; class Actinomycetes; order Streptosporangiales; family Thermomonosporaceae; genus Actinomadura; species Actinomadura sp. SCN-SB. The sequence continues at coordinate 10,941 of NZ_JBIMPP010000103.1, forward strand.
TCGATCGTGCTCACCAGCTCCGTCGCCGGCCTACGGTCCTACAGCGGCGTGTCGCATTACGTGTCGGCCAAGCACGGTGTGGTCGGGCTGATGAAGACGCTCGCGCAGGAACTCGCGCCGCACAGCATCCGGGTCAACACGGTCAACCCGACCCAGGTCGACACCGAAATGATCCAGAACGAGAGCATGTACCGCCTGTTCTGCCCCGACATCGAGAATCCCACCCGTAAGGACTTCGGAGAGGCATCGGCGGCAACGATCCTCCTGCCGATCGACTGGGTCGAGTCGATCGACGTCAGCAACGCCGTCCTGTTCCTCGCCTCCGACGAGGCGCGCTACATCACCGGCGTGGCCCTGCCGATCGACGGCGGCGCGCTGACCATCTGAACCCCACCCTGCCCGCCGTTGCGAGGGCGTCAATGATCAACACCCTCGCAACGGCGCCGCACTCGCCGCCCCTGAACGTGCCCAAGCGGGCGCTTCGCAGCCCCTCGCGAGCAGGAGCAGGCGGACGCGGCGAGGGATGGCGCAGCATCGAGGCGTTCAGCAGCAGCCCTGCGCGGTCGTCTTCCCGTGCTCTTCGGTTCCGGTCGTGGTGGCCGGGTTCTCGGCCTTGCCCAGCGTGTCGCCCTCGCCCTTGACCACGTACACCTCCCACGGCTCCTCACCGGGGCCGGTCACCCAGACCTTGTCCTGGAGTGCGTAGCAGCACGAGGTGTCGTTCTCCTCCAGGGTCGCCAGTCCGGCGGTGGCCAGTCGCCGGGCGGCGGTGGTGACTAGGTCGGAGTCGTCCACCTCGACGCCCAGGTGGTCCAGCCGCGTGGCCGGCTCGTCCGCGCCTTCGATGAGGACGAGCTTGAGGGGCGGCTGTGCGATGGCGAAGTTGGCGTATCCGTCGCGGATCTTGGCGGGCGGGGTGTCGAACAGCTTGGTGTAAAAGTCGATCGAGGCGCTCAGATCGGGGACCCGGAGCGCGAGCTGGACACGGGACATGGTTCCTCCTCCATGCTGATTCGACGGTCATCTAATCACTCCGCGAGTTTGCGCCCCTGATTAGCATCCTGTCAAATTAGAGGTATGTCGAAGCAACAGGGTCCGCCTCCGGCGGGGTGCTGCACGCCGCTGACCGCTGAGCCGATCTCCGAGGCTGGCGCGGCCGAACTGGCGCGGGGGTTCAAGGCGCTGGCCGATCCGATCCGGCTGCGCCTGCTGTCGCTGATCGGCGCCCATGCCGGGGGACGCCAGGTCGGCGCGGGAGTGTGCGTCTGCGAGCTGACGGGGGCGTTCGCGGTGACCGCGCCGACGATCTCGCACCACCTGAAGGTGCTGCGCCAGGCGGGCCTGATCGACTCTGAGCGGCGCGGCACGTGGGTCTATTACTGGATCGTCCCGCACGCGTTGAAGCAGCTCGCCGGAGTGCTGGCCCTGCCCGACACCGTCACCGACGGTGCCACCACGCCGGTCGGAGCCGATTACCCGTGAGCGCACCGGCCCGCCAGGTCTTCGCCGGCACAGGAATGCCGGTCACGATGTTGATCGGTGCCACCGCCGCCCTGGAGCGACGCGTGTTCGCCAGCCTTGCTCCCGCCACCTTCCTGGCCACCCGCTTCGCCCACTCCCGGCTGACCGCAGCCGCCTATGTATTCAGGAGTGCTGATGTCCGAGGTCCCCGAGGTGCTGTTCGTCTGCGTCCACAACGCCGGACGCTCCCAGATGGCCGCCGCCCTGCTCGACCACCACGCCCAGGGCAAGGTTCACGTCCGCTCGGCCGGATCCGCCCCGGCCGACACCATCAACCCCGCCGTCATCACCGTCATGGAAGAACTCGGCCTGGACCTGTCACGTGAGTTCCCCAAACCGCTTACCAACGAGGTGGTGCAAGCTGCCGACGTGGTCATCACCATGGGTTGTGGCGACTCCTGCCCCATCTACCCCGGCAAGCGCTACCTGGACTGGGAACTGGACGACCCGGCGGGCAAAACCGTCGATCAGGTCCGCCCGATCCGGGACGAGATCGACTCCCGCGTGCGCGCCCTGCTCGCAGAACTCCTTCCAGCCGGCCGCTGAGACACCCGCAACGACATCCCCGCGACCACACCGGCCGCGCAGAGGCGCGGCATGTCCAAGACAACCGTTCGATCGACCGCGCCCGCAGTCCTTCCGTCCGCTCCTTCCGGTCATTCCGCGACCGGACCCGTCCCGGTCGTCAGCGGGATGGGCGGGGTTCCCGGGGCAGGCCCAGGGCGCGTTCGGCGAGGATGTTGCGCTGGATCTCGTCGGTGCCGCCGGCGATGCGGGTGGCGTGCACGCCGAGAACGACCTGGGACCAGGCATAGGTGCCCCAGGCGCCGGTGTCGGCGGTCACGGACGGCCCCAGCACGTCGAGGGCGAGCCGGGCCAGCCGGCGGTCGGCGTCGGTCGCGAAGAGCTTGACCAGGCTGGCACCGACGGCGGCGACCTCCGGCGCGGCGGTCCGCAGCGAGGCCGGCAGCACCCGGGTGACCAGGCGGCGGACGTACCCGTCGGCGAGCCGGTCACGGACGTCGGGATCGCCGGCGGCGCCGACCTCCCGGCCGAGCAGCACCAGGCGATCCAGCAGGCGGATGAACAGGTCGGCGCCGCCGTCGCCGAAGTTGTCGCGCTCGCTGGTCAGCGAGACGTTCGCGACCGCCCATCCACCGCCCACCTCGCCGAGCACGGCGTCGTCGGGGACGAACACATCGTCGAGGAACACCTCGCAGAAGTGGGCGGTGCCTGTCATCTGCCGCAGTGGCCGCACGGTCACGCCCGGGGACTTCATGTCGAGCAGGAACATGGTGAGCCCCCGGGTCCGGCTGTCCGGGTCCGGGGACGTCCGGGCCAGCAGCTCCCCCACGTCCGCAAGATGCGCTCCCGACGACCAGACCTTCTGCCCGTCCACGCGCCAGCCGCCGGGGACCTTGCGGGCCCGCGTCCGCAGGCTCGCCAGGTCACTGCCCGCGTCGGGCTCGGAGAACAGCTGGCACCCCACGAGATCGCCGCTCCACAGGGCGGGCAGCAGCCGCGCACGCTGCTCGGCGGTGCCGTAGGCGAGCACCGCCGGAGCGACGATGTGCTGCCCCACCAGCAACCCGTTGAGGTCCGGCACCTCGTACCGGTGCACGATCTCGGCGAAGGCCCGCCGTTCCGCGGTCCCCAGGCCCGCGCCGCCGTACTCCACCGGCCCGTCCAGCCAGGCGAGGCCGGCGTCGAAGAGCGCGCGCTGGTACTCCCGCGCCCGCCGCAGGTCGCCGACCTCGTCGTCGCTGTCCCGGAACGCCGCCCCGACCAGGGAGTCGTCGCCCTGCCCGTGCCGCAGCGCATCCGGGCGGCGCGGATAACGGGCGGCCAGGAACGCCTCGACCCGTGCCCGAAACTCCTCAAGATCGCTCACCGGGCACCCTCCTCCCCGTCGTCGGACCGCTCGTACCGCTCAGCGATCAGGTCGGCGATCGCGAACTTCTGCAGCTTGCCGTTGACGTTGCGCGGCATGTCCTGCAGCGCGTAGAACCGGACGGGCACCTTGTAGGCGGCCAGGCGCTCGCGGCAGTGCCGGGCCAGGGCCTCCTCGTCGAGCTCGTGGCCGGGACTCAGCTCGATCGCGGCCACCACGACCTCGCCCCAGTGCTCGTCGGGCCGGCCCACGACCGCCATCGCCGCCACCGAGGGATGCTCCAGCAGAACGGTCTCGATCTCGACGGGATACACGTTCTCCCCACCCCGGATGATCATGTCGGACTTGCGGCCGGCCAGGAACAGGTACCCGTCCTCGTCCATCCAGGCCAGGTCCCCGGCCCGGAACCAGCCGTCCACCACGGCCTCGGCGGTGCGCTCGGGGTCGTCGAGGTAGCCGCTCATCACGGTCTCGGACCGGGTGGTGATCTCCCCGACCTGCCCGCGCGGGACGTCGTTGCCCTCGTCGTCGCACAGCCGCAGGTCCACCCCGTACATGGGACGCCCGATGGAGCCGAGCAGGTGCTCCTCCCCCGCCAGCGCCCGCAGGTGGTCCTCGGGGTAGAACATCGTCTGCCCCGCCGCCTCGGTGCCCGCGCCGAAACTGTTGAAGAAGTCGCACTTGAACACGTCCATCGCGTCCCGCAGCAGGTCGATGCCGATCGGGGCGCCGCCGTACACGATGGAGCGCAGGTTCGGGTACTCCTGGTCGCGGACGCCGGGGACCTCCAGCAGCGCCTTGAGCATCGTCGGCATCAGCAGGGCCCCGGTCAGCTCGCCGGACTTCATCCACTCCGCCAGGGCGGGCGGGTCGAACTGCTCCATGATCAGCGACGCGAAGCCCCGGGCGATGCCGTAGTAGACGCTGCCCATGCCGGCGGCGTGGAACATCGGCGAGGCGGTGTAGCGCAGCTCGCCGCGCTTGAATCCGAAGTCCAGCAGAGACACGTTGGTGGACACGCCGAGCATGCGCATCGACTGCATGACGCCTTTGGGACGCCCGGTCGTGCCGCTGGTGAACATGATCGAGATGACGTCCTCGGGCTGGGTCGGCACCTCCACGTCGCCGTCGTCCGGCTGCTCCTCGATCAGATCGGCCACCAGGGGCCGGTCGCCGAACGGGTCGAACGACGCGCGCAGCTTCATCCCGGGGCACACCTCGTCGACGGCGGCGGCCGCCTCGGCGTACCGCGCCATCGTGACGAAGCCGTCCAGCCTGGCCGCTTCGGCGAAAGTGACGATCTCGCGGGGCGCGAGCCGGTAGTTGAGCGGCACGTACGTCGAGCCGACCTTCAGGGACGCCATCAGCAACACCATGTAGTCGACCGAGTCCGTGGCGAGGATGCCGATGCGGTCGTGCCGCCGGATGCCGTGCGCCCGCAGCGCGCGGGCCAGCCGGTTGACCCGGCCGTTGATCTCGCCGAACGTGTACTCCCGGCCGTCACCGGTCACCAGGCACCGCTCGTGCGGGCGATAGCGGGCGTGCAGGGTGATCCAGTCCGCAGGCTGGAGTGAGGAGAGCTTGGCCGGTCCATAGTCCGTCATGGCGTCTCCGACGTGGCGACGAGGTGGGCGGCGATCCGAGCGCGGTGCTCGCGCGGTCGGCCGAGCATCACCTCGCTCGACACCGCCCTGCGGTAGTACAGGTGGGCGGGGTGTTCCCAGGTGAACCCGATCCCGCCGTGGACGTGGATGTTGGCCTCGGTGGCGGCCGAAAAGACCTCCGAGCACAGCGCCTGCGCCGCCGCGGCCGCGACGGGGAGACCGACACCGGTCCCTGTCTCCGTCGCGCCTTCCGAGGCGGCCGCGGTGGTGGCGTAGGCCAGCGCGGCCCGGGCGGACTCCACCGCGACCAGTTGGTCGGCGAGCAGGTGCTTGACCGCCTGGAAGCCGCCGATCGGGCGGCCGAACTGCTCGCGGGTCCTGGCGTGGGACGTAGCCATCTCCAGCACGCGCGTGGCCCCCCCGACCTGCTCGGCGGCCAGCGCCACCCCGGCCAGGTCGCACATCCGGCGGACGGCGGGCGCGGCATCGTGGCCGGGGGTGAGCAGCGTGCCCGGTGCCGACTCGAACACCACCCGCGCCTGCCGCCGGGTGGGGTCGACGGTCTGCAACGGCTCGATCCGCACACCAGGCGCGGCGGCGTCGACCTCGACCACCCCGGTGCCGTGCTCGGTGCGCACCACCGCCAGGAGCACGTCGGCGACCTGGGCGTCCAGCACGAACAGTTTCTCGCCGGTGACGGTGCGGGCGGCCCCGGTCCCCGCGGCCGCGGCCACCGGGTCGCCGGCCTCCCAGCGGGTCGGGTGCTCCACCGCCGCGACGGTGGCGATCCGCTCACCGGACGCGACGCCGGGCAGCAGTCGCTCCTGGGCGTCCCGGTCGGGCAGCGCGAGCAGCAGCGTGGAGGCCATGGCGATCGAGGCGAAGAACGGCCCGCCGACCAGGGCCCGTCCCATCTCCTCGAAGACCACCAGCAGGTCCGGGTAGGTGAAGCCGCCACCGCCGAGTTCCTCGGGGACGGCGAGGCCGTGCAGCCCGAGCTCCCCGGCCATCGCCTGCCACAGCTCCCTGTCGTGGCCGTCCGCGGAGCCGGCGACGGCGCGTAGCCGCTCCTCGGGCCACCGCTCGGCGAAGAAGTCGCGCAGCATGCGGCGCAGCGCCGTCTGTTCCTCCGTGGGCGCCAGGAGGGCCGGCAAGTCCCAGTCGCCGGTGTCCTCGCCCCTGTCCGGGGCGGCGCACGTGGTCGTGGCGCGGCCCGTGCTCATCGGGACGTCCGGGAGGCGAGCCAGTCGGCCAGGGTGTCGGCGACGACGTCGCGTGCGTCGGCCGGCTCGACGAAGTAGTGGTCGCCCGGCAGGGTGACCAGTTCCTTGTCCGTCGAGACCGCGCCGTCGTAGAGCCCCTGCGCGTCGCTGGGGAACACCCCGGTGTCGGCGTCCGGCTGGACCACGAGCGTCGGCAGGTCGAGCCGCTGCAGGTGCTTGGCCGCGACGCAGTCGGACTCCTGCAGGCTGAACATGTTGAGCCAGGTCCGCATGGTCGACACCACGCCGACACCGAAGACGCCGTAGTTGGCGTGCTTGGGATCGCCGAAGTAGCACATCGGGGTCGGCCGGTTGGACGGGTCGATGGTGGGATCCAGGTAACGCAGGTCGGCCCAGGTGCGCGGCATGGAGAAGATCCGGTCTCGGGCGGGCCGGTCCGCCATCGCCGCGAGCTGCTCCTTGCACCACGCCGTCAGCCGGTCGTTGCGCGCGACCTGGGCCGCCCGGTAGCGGGCGACGAACTGCGGGGAGTACGACGGGCCGTGCGCGGGGTCGTACATGTCGAGTTCGGGGTCGACGGAGTTGGGGTCGGTCTCGTCCAGCACCGACGGGTCCATCGTGCGGGTGATCCACTCGGGTCGGCCGGGATGCGCCGCCAAGAAGATCATCAGATCGGCGGGCGGCAGGTGCAGCGCCGGCTCGAAGACATGGTCGCGGCCGTACGGCGGGCGGATGTTGGGCTCGCGTGACTGGGAGTGGTACGCGGTCATCAGCGAGCCGCCGCCGGAATTGCCGAGCAGCACCACCTGCTCCACGCCCCGCGACCGCAGCCACGAGACGCCGACGCCGATCTCGGCCAGCGCGTGGTCGAGGATGAAGAAGTGCTCGGCGCCGCGGAACCGGGTGTTCCATCCGAGGAAGCCGTAGCCGCGCTCGGCCATCCGGGTGGCGATGTAGTGCTCGCTGAAGTCGACGTTGTAGTGGGCGGCGATCAGCGCGGTCTTCGGTTTCCTGCCCGCCGGGGTGTAGTAGATGCCCTGGAGCGGGTGGCCGCCCGCCCCCGCCCGGCCGATCGCCGGGGAGGGCAGGCCGATGAACTCGCGATCGATATCGGTCACTGTGGGTCCTTCGCGTCACGGGCGTGGCCGCCGCCACGCCAGCGGTCGTGGTGGACGACGTCGTCCAGCGGGCGGCGCCGGACGGGCCCGAACGGGCGGTCCGGCCAGCCGACCGGGATCATGGTCCCGATGTGGACGTCGTCGGGGAGGCCGAGGATGTCACGCACGGCCTGCTCGTTGCCGACGTGCATCATGGTGAGCGTCGCGCCCAGGCCGAGCGAGCGCGCGGCGACCAGCACGTTCTGGCTGGCGGTGTTCACCGCGGGCCACAGGTACCGCAGGTCCGGGCCGCGCTCGGGATAAGAGTGCTCGGCGCACACCACCAGCAGCACCGGGGCGTCCGCGATGGAGACGGCCAGGTGGCGCGCCTCGGTGCGGATGTGCGCGTCGCGGCCGTCGGCGGGCTCGCCGAGGGAGTCGATCCAGCGGACGAACCGTTCCAGGGCTCCGCCGATCGCGGCCTTCTGGTCGGCGTCGCGGACCACGACGAACCGCCATAGCTGGCTGTTGTTCGGGCTCGCCGCCCGGGTGCCGGCCCATACCAGTGCGCGGACGAGCGCATCGGGGACCGGGTCGGGACGCAGCCGCCGCATGGCCCGGGCGGACCCGATCACGCGCAGCGTCTCGTTCGGCTCCACACCGGGAGGGAAGTCCTCCAGCCCGGCGGGCGCGGCGTCGGTCCGTTCGATGGCGCTCATGCGAGGACGGTCCGTTCCGTCGCCGCGTACCGGACGATCGAGACCTGGGTGACCTCGACGTCCTTGAGCGCCCGGCTCCAGTCGCGGTAGTGCACGGCCCGGACGTGGGCGTCGAGCGCGGCCTGGTCGGCCCACTCCTCGAAGACCTCGAAGCGCCCGGGCCGCTCGATGCTCTGCGCGAAGCGGTAGTCCACGCAGCCGGGCTCGCGGCGGGTGGCGTCCACCAGGCGGCGGGTCAGCGTGATGAAGCGGTCGGCGTCCGCGGGCGCGACCTCCATGATCCCACTGACGACGATCACAGGTACCTCCTCGGGAGCGGGTCCCGGCGTGGCCGGGCACCGCGGGGACGGGAACGGACGGCCGGACATGGGGTCAGGAGCCGGGCCTGCGCTGGAGGAAGGTGCTCAGGGCCACCGCGACGATGAGCACCGCACCGTTGATCACCTGGGTCCAGGTGTACTCGACACCGCCGACCACCAGGCCGTCGGTGACGTAGACCAGCGCGATGCTGCCGCCCACGGTGCCCCAGATGTGGAAGCGGCCCCGGGACAGGATGACGGTGGAGAGGAACGCGCCCGCGTACGCGGGCAGCAGCAGCGGGTCGGCCACGCCGGGCGAGGCGCTGCCCTGCTGGGAGGCGATCAGGATGCCGGCCAGCGCGGCGATCGTCCCGGAGAAGACGAACAGGCACGCCGAGATGAGATCGGTGCGGATCCCGGCGAACGCGGCGGCGCTGGGGTTGCCGCCCACGGCGTAGATCGCATGTCCGATGGCGGTGTACTTCATGACCGTCCACACCAGCAGCGTGAGCACCAGGGTGATCACGATCATCCAGTCGAACTCAGCGGTCAGGCCCAGCGCCCAGGCGCCGCCGACCAGCAGCACGCCGACCAGGCCGAGGACCGTTCCCTGGATCCGGCGGCGCGCGTCGGGGCCGGGGAAGCGCTGGTCGAGCGAGATGAGCATGGCGGCGACCACGGCGGCGGTGACCAGGATGCCCACGGCGGGCGGAACCTTGTTCTGGAAGTCGCCCAGCGATCCGGCACCGGAGAACCAGCCGGGCAGCGGCCCGGAGCCCGGTGTCGGGCCGACCACCTCGCCCGCGGAGTAGACGACCGTGAAACCGGTGATGAGGCCGCCGGTGCCCAGCGTGGCGATGAACGCGTTGATACGGAACCTGGTCACCAGGATGCCGTTCAACAGACCGGCGACCGCGCCCATCAGGAGGGTGAGCACCAGGGCGGCGGCCATGGGCAGCCCGGCGTCGATGAACGCGCCCACCGTCAGGAAGCAGCCGGCCGTCGCCACCGCGGCGACGCTGAGGTCGAACCGATGGCCGCACATGCAGACGGCGACGGCGACGGCCAGCACCAGCTGCGGGGCGCTGCGGCTGACGTTGAAGGAGAGTCGGGTGACGTCGTAGAACCCGCCCTGCAGCCACAGAGCGTAGACGAGGAAGACCACGCCAAAGGCGGCGACGGTGGCCACGCTGGCCCCGGTCTCCCGCCAGGGGCCCCGGCCGACCGTCCCGGCGGCCGTGGGCGGCTGCGCGGACGCTCCATCGCCGGACGGCCCGGGCCCGCCAGCGGAGGTGCCGGACGACCCGACCTGACCGGCGGCGGTGCCGGGCGACTCGGTTTCGTCGATGGACATCGGGGGCCTCCCGTTCAGGCAAGCTCGGTGGACAGTTCGGAAAAACGGTCGGAAGGCAGCCACTCCGAGACCGTGCCGTCGGCGGTGAGCACGCCGACCGTGT